>NZ_JBHJZS010000008.1:0-105350 GCF_042271185.1 Microbacterium sp. NPDC055910 | reverse complement strand
TCGCACCACCTCACGGACGCGGTGACAGCAGATGCTGTCGCAGGTGAGCGGCTTCCCGCTCGGAGCGGCTGCGCTCGTTGGCGAGACTGCGGGTGTGCAGCTCGCGGTCGCCGTCGCGGCGTTCACGGCGGGTGCTGTGCAGCAGCAGCCAGAGGCCGACGCGCAGTGCGAGCCGATCGGCGAGGCGAACCGGTCGCGTCGACGCGCTGACGGACGCGGCATGGACGGGTGACGTGTGCACATCGAGGGTGCGGACGTCGACGAGATGCTTGGACATGGTCGTCTTTCGAATCGGAAGGATGCGGAGGATCGAAAGATCCGTGGTGCGCGGACGGCGCGGTGCGGCGCAGAGGCCGCCACGAGGGGAGCTCGAAGAGCTGCTGCCGGTCTGCCCGAAGGCAGAGTCATCCCCTGGTCGGCTCAGCCGAAGGTGGGGAGGAACACGCAGAAGGAGGCGGTCGCCGGTGCAGAGGCGACTGCTCCTGCGAGAGCACGGCGGGCAGCGGGAACCTTGCCGGCTGCGATCATGCGAATCATCATGGCGACCTCCTTTCGACTTCTCACGCGGTCGATCACGCTAGCGCACGCGGAAAACGCGCGTCAAGCACTTTCGGCGTGTCGCGATGAGATCTCTCTTGGTCGCGGCTCGCCGCCGCAGCATCCCGGGCCTGTTCGGCTACTTTTGACGGAATGTCCATCCCGGAGCCGCGCGCATGCATCTGAAGAGCGTCACCATCAAGGGCTTCAAGTCGTTCGCACAGCCCACGACGTTCGCCTTCGAACCGGGCGTGACGTGCATCGTCGGTCCGAACGGCAGCGGCAAGTCCAACGTCGTCGATGCGCTCGCGTGGGTCATGGGCGAGCAGGGGGCCAAGACGCTGCGCGGCGGCAAGATGGAGGACGTCATCTTCGCGGGCACCGCAACGCGCGGACCCCTCGGACGAGCCGAAGTGCAGCTGACGATCGACAACAGCGATGGGGCGCTGCCGATCGAGTACGCGGAAGTGAGCATCAGCCGGACGCTGTTCCGCAACGGTGCCAGCGAGTACGCGATCAACGGCGACGCGTGCCGGCTCCTCGACGTGCAGGAGCTGCTGAGCGACTCGGGTCTGGGCCGCGAGATGCACGTCATCGTCGGGCAGGGCCGGCTCGACAACGTCCTGCAGGCGACTCCCGAAGATCGACGCGGCTTCATCGAAGAAGCAGCCGGCATCCTCAAACACCGCCGTCGCAAAGAGAAGACGCTGCGCAAGCTGTCGGCGATGGAAGGCAACCTGACGCGCCTCAGCGACCTCGCCGGCGAGCTGCGCCGCCAGTTGAAACCGCTCGGGCGACAAGCGGAGATCGCGCGTGAGGCGGCGACTATCGCCGCCGTCGTGCGCGACGCGAAGGCGCGTCTCTTCGCCGACGACCTCGCGTCGCTGCGCACGCAGCTGGCCGATCACACCCGCAACGAGCAGGAGCGTCATGCCGAGCGGCTCGTGCTGCAGGACCAGGTCGACCACGTGCGGGCCCGGATCCGCGAACTCGAGTCCGACCAGCGCTCCGAGGCCGTCGACGCGGCCCGACGGGTCGCGTTCGACCTCGAGCGGGTGCAGGAGCGTGTCCGCGGGCTGTACACCCTCGCGGGGCAGCGTCTCGCGCTGCTCGGCGACGCCGACGACGAGCGCATCGAGCTCACGACGGTGTCGCAGGAGATGATCGACGACGCGCGCACCGAGATCGACGACGTCGGCGCCGGTCTCGGTGAAGCGCAGGATGCCGCAGCCGATGCCTCGCGCGACGTGAAGCGGGCACGGGCCGAACTCGACGCCCTCGACGTCGACATCGCTGCGCAGAGTGCGCTCGTCTCCGAGCACGACATGCGTCTGACGGCGCTTCGCGGCACTGCCGAGGCCGCGGCGTCGGCGCTGACGGCCGTCCGCTCGGCGGTCGAACGTCAGCAGAAGGCACTCGATGCCGCGCTCGTCCGGCGAGCCGAAGCCGAGCAGGAGCTCGCCGGCGTACGGCCCGACCTCGCGCCCGAGGGGTCGGCCGCCGAACACGCCGCGGCGTACGAGCGGGCGCAGCGCGAGGCGACCGACGCCGAGACCGAGGTCGCGGCACTGCGCGACCGCCTGCACGCGACCGAGCGCGAAGTCGAAGCCCTCACGGCGCAGACGACGGCGCTCGGACGCGCTCTCGAGATCAAGAGCGCGTCGGCCTCGGTGCTCGCCGAAGCGCGCGACGGTCTCCGGGGGCTCGTCGGCGACGCGATCCAGGTGCGATCGGGCTTCGAGGCCGCGATCGCCGCCGTGCTGGGGCCCGTTGCCGAGGGCATCCTGGTCGATGATTCCGACACCGCCTTCCAGCTCGCCGACGAACTGCGCGACGCCGATCTGGGCGTCGTCGACATCGTCATCGCCGACACCGCCGCGCCCGATGTCGGCGCGTCGCCGGTGGCGGGCCTCACGCCCGCACGCGATGTCGTGAGCGGACCCGACGGCCTGCGCGGCATCCTGTCGTTCGTGCTGGTCGCCGACGACCTCGCGGCCGCCCGCGCGGCGGCGCCGGCATTGGAGTCCGCGCGTCCCGTGACGATCGTGACGCGCGCGGGCGAAGTCTGTACGCCGCACTCGCTGCGCGCCGGCGCAGGGGCATCGAGGTCCCGCATCGAGCTCGCCGCCGAGCGGGATGCCGCCGCCGAGCGGCGCGACGAGCTGACCGTCGTCGCCGACTCGCTGCGCGAGGCCCTCGGCGACGCGAACCGCGGGCTGGACGCCGCGCGTCAGCACACCAAGGCCGCCCTCACCACGCTCCGGGAGCACGACGCGGCGCTCGCGGCCCACGCCGAGCAGGTCAACCGAGCGACGGTGCGGCACGAGTCGGCTGTCGCCGAGTGCGATCGACTCGCGGCGGGACTCGCGCAGGCCGAAGCCGCGGTCGCCGAGGCGGAGGATTCCGCCCGCGTCGCCGACGAGCGCCTCACGACAGCGCTCGAAGCGCCCCGGCCCATGCTCGACGCCTCCGCCCGCGACGGCATGCTCGCGGCGCTCGAGGCCGCACGCGACGGCGAGATGCGTGCCCGCCTCGACGTCGAGACCCTCCGCGAGCGCATCCGCGCCGGCGAAGCCCGCGTCACGCAGCTCGTGCGGCAACGAGAGCGCGAGCGCGAGGCTGCGGCCGAGGCCGCGCGGCGCGCCGTCATCCGCCGCGCTCAGCGCGACGTCGCCGAGGGCGTGGCCGCGCAGCTTCCCGCGGTCCTGGATTCGGTCGATCGCTCGATGGCGCAGGCGCGCGTCGAACTCGCTGCGGCAGAAGCGGCCCGCACGGCGCTCACGGCCGAGCTGGTGCAGTTGCGCGAGCGAGAGGCGGGTCTGCGGGAACGGCTCGCGGGCCTCACCGAGAGCGTGCACAGCCTGGAGCTGCAGATCCACGAGAAGCGCTTGCACGTGACGGGCGTCGTCGAGCGCGTGGCATCCGAACTCGGGCTCGACGAGGATATTCTGCTTTCGGAATATGGTCCGGATCAGCCCGTGCCCGTTGATACGGGCATGTCGTCGGACGAACCCGCCGAGGTCGAGACGGTGCCGTACGACCGCGCGCAGCAGCGACGCCGGTTGCAGGAGGCGGAGCGCAAGCTCACCCAGCTCGGACGCGTCAACCCGCTCGCCCTCGAGGAGTTCGCGGCGCTCGAGCAGCGACACCTGTTCCTCACGGAGCAGCTCGCCGACCTGTCGCAGACGCGCAAGGACCTGCTCACCATCATCGAAGAGCTCGACGAGCGGATGCAGACGATCTTCCTCGCCGCGTTCGAGGACACCAGGGTCGCGTTCGGCGAAGTGTTCCCGATCCTGTTCCCCGGAGGAACCGGCAGCATCTCGCTCACGAACCCCGACGAACCGCTCACGACCGGCATCGAGGTGTCGGTGCGGCCGGTCGGCAAGAAGATCGAGCGGCTGTCGCTGCTGTCGGGCGGAGAGCGCTCACTGGCCGCCGTCGCTCTGCTGACGGCGATCTTCAAGGCGCGGCCGAGTCCGTTCTACATCCTCGACGAGGTCGAAGCCGCTCTCGACGACGCGAACCTCGGCCGGCTGCTGGGCGTGTTCGAGCAGCTGAGGGCTTCGAGTCAGCTCATCGTGATCACGCATCAGAAGCGCACGATGGAGATCGCCGACGCCCTCTACGGCGTCTCGATGCGCCAGGACGGCGTCTCGGCCGTCGTGGGCCAGCGCATCCAGGAGCGCACGGCGTCCTGACACCGGGCCGGCGCGCGCGGGGCGGCGGTCGCGGCCTCGTAGAGTTGGTGGCATGGCACAGAGCTCCTGGTCGCTGGGTCGCGCGCTGCGCGGCATGTTCGTCAAGCCCACGATCGACGAGAACACGTGGGAAGACCTCGAGACGGCGCTGCTGACGGCCGACTTCGGGCCCGACATCACCGAGAACATCGTCGACGAACTGCGCGACAAGGTCGAGAAGTTCCGCACGACCGATCCGGCCGATCTGCAGCGGATGCTCCGCGAGACCCTCGAGGAGCACTTCGCCAAGTTCGACACGACGCTGCGACTCACCGAGCGCCCGGCCGTCGTGCTCGTCGTCGGCGTCAACGGCGTCGGGAAGACGACGACGATCGGCAAGTTCGCGAAGTTCCTGCAGCGCTATGGGCGGTCGGTCGTCGTCGGCGCCGCCGACACGTTCCGCGCAGCCGCTGTCGACCAGCTCGCGACCTGGGCCGAGCGCGGGGGAGCCGCGATCGTGCGACCCGAGCACGAGGGTCAGGATCCGGCATCCGTCGCCTTCCAGACCATCGAGTACGCCAAGCGCACCGGCACCGAGATCGTGCTCGTCGACACGGCCGGCCGCCTGCACACGAAGGGCGGCCTCATGGACGAGCTCTCGAAGATCCGACGGGTCATCGAGAAGCAGGCGCCGATCAGCGAGGTGCTCCTCGTGCTGGATGCCACGACCGGCCAGAACGGCGTGATGCAGGCCCAGTCGTTCCTCGAACATGCCGGCGTCACGGGCCTCGTTCTGACGAAGCTCGACGGGTCCGCCAAGGGCGGGTTCGTGCTCGCCGTGCAGGAGAAGACGGGGATCCCCGTCAAGCTCCTCGGGCAGGGCGAGAGCATCGGCGACCTCACGGGCTTCACCCCGCACGTCTTCGCCGCGTCGCTGGTCGACTGAGCGCGGCATCCGACATCCTCGACTCGCCGTGCGGGACTATCGCACCGCGCGCCGTGCTGGTTTCATGGGGACATGGCGATCGAACACGACTACTTCGGGCTCCTCGAATCAGGACCCGATGGCTCGATCTTCTGGTCCGAGACGGTCGACCTCGGCGATCAGACGGTGACGGTCGATCTGACCGCTCCCGATCAGTCCGACGTGTCACCGGCGGCGCTCGACGTCGCGGCAGGGCTCATCTCGGGACTCGAGACGATCGACCGCAGCGCCCGCAACGCGATGGTGGCCGAACTCGATGACCGCACGAGCGAAGTGATCGAGTACATCCTGCAGCAGCAGGAGGAGCTCGGCGACGAACTCGAAGACCTGCTCGTGGACATCTCGGGCGATGTGCACATCGATGTGATCCGCTCGCTGCAGCTCATGAGCATGACGATCCTCGCCGACGAGCACGGGGGATCCGACCCGTTCGCCGTGCTCGAGTACGCGCTCGAT
The DNA here is from genome assembly GCF_042271185.1 of Microbacterium sp. NPDC055910. NCBI lineage: Bacteria > Bacillati > Actinomycetota > Actinomycetes > Micrococcales > Microbacteriaceae > Microbacterium > Microbacterium sp. NPDC055910. The sequence goes on along the minus strand of NZ_JBHJZS010000008.1, from coordinate 99,692 downwards.
CCCGACTCCACCGACGACGTTCTGCTGGTCAACCTGGGCACCGACGGCGATGTGCTCTCGGTCACGAGCGCCGACTGACAGCACCCTTTTACCGCGAGACTGCAACGGGGCGCCGAGAGAGCGGGCTCCACCCGCAGTCTCGGCGGTCGGTTGCAGTCTCGCGGGATCGTGCTCGCGGGATCGTGCTCGCCGGGTCCCGCTCGCGGGGTCAGCGCTCGCGGGATCGCGCTTCACCGGCTGTGCGCGGCGGGGTGGGGTCAGACGGCTTGTGCGAAGTCGGTCTCGGCGGTCTCGGCGAACTGCGAGAGGTGCGGCGGGATCTCGCGACCCTTCGCGAGCATCGACTGCGCCCACAGGCGCCCCGCGCGGTACGACGAGCGCACGAGCGGACCGGCCAGCACGCCGAGGAATCCGATGCGCTCGGCCTCGAGCTTGAACTCGACGAACTCCGCCGGCTTCACCCAGCGCGCGACCGGCAGGTGCCGGGGCGTGGGACGCAGGTACTGCGTGATCGTGATGATGTCGGTGCCCGCCTCGTGGAGGTCGTGCAGCGCTTCGACGACTTCGTGCGGTTCCTCGCCCATGCCGAGGATGAGGTTCGACTTCGTGATGAGGCCCGCCGCTCGCGCCTGGGTCAGCACGTCGAGCGAACGTTCGTAGCGGAACGCGGGGCGGATGCGCTTGAAGATGCGCGGCACCGTCTCGACGTTGTGCGCGAAGACCTCCGGGCGTGCGCCGAAGATCTCCCCGAGCAGCGCGGGGTCGCCGTTGTGCTCGTTCGCGAGCAGCTCCACGCCCGTGTTCGGATTGCGGGCGTGGATCTGCCGCACCGTCTCGGCGTTGAGCCAGGCGCCCGTGTCGGGCAGGTCGTCACGGGCGACGCTCGTGACGGTCGCGTAGCGCAGGCCCATGCGCGTCACGCTCTCGGCGACGCGCCGGGGTTCGTCGGTGTCGTAGTCAGCCGGCTTGCCGGTGTCGATCTGGCAGAAGTCGCAGCGGCGCGTGCACTGCGAGCCGCCGATCAGGAACGTCGCCTCGCGGTCCTCCCAGCACTCGTAGATGTTGGGGCAGCCGGCCTCCTGGCACACGGTGTGCAGGCCCTCGTCCTTCACGAGCGACTGCAGCGCCGAGTACTCGGGCCCCATCTTCGCGCGCGTCTTGATCCACTCCGGCTTGCGCTCGATCGGCGTCTGCGCGTTGCGGATCTCCAGTCGAAGGAGCTTGCGGCCGTCGGGCGCCGTGTTCGCCGGTGCCGGCGCGCCGCACCCGCTCACGCGAGCACCCCCGCGTACTCGGCTTCGAAGGCGCCCGTGATCGTGTCGAGGATGTCGCGAGGAGCGACGTCGGCGCCCACCACCTCGCTGATGGTCGTGACCCCGGCATCCGCGATCCCGCACGGCACGATGCCGCGGAACCCCGCGAGCGTGTTGTCGCAGTTGACGGCGAAGCCGTGCATCGTGACCCCCTTCTCGACGCGCACGCCGATCGCCGCGACCTTGTCCTCGGACAGGGGGCGACGAACCCACACGCCGCTGCGCCCCGCGACCTGGTAGCCGTCGACGCCGTGCACGCGCAGCGCGTCGATCAGCAGGTGCTCGAGCCGGCGCACGTGCCCCACGACGTCGACGGGCTCGAAGAGGCGCACGATCGGATACCCGACGAGCTGACCGGGGCCGTGCCACGTGATCTTGCCGCCGCGGTCGACGTCGATGACGGGTGTTCCGTCGAGCGGACGCTCATGGTCCTCCGTGCGCGTGCCCGCCGTGTACACGGCCTCATGTTCGAGAAGCAGGATCGTGTCGGGCCGGCGCCGCGCGACGACGTCGGCGTGAACCCGGCGCTGCAGCTCCCAGCCGTCGAGATACGGGATGTAGACGGGGGCGATTCCCACGACGTCGATGTCGAGCACGGTACTCCTCTGGCGCATTGATGGATTGCGTCCAACAATACTCCCGCAGGAAGGGTCGTACCCTGAACGCATGGCAGCGGGTTCCGGCAGACCGAAGGCCTCGTCGCGGGAGACCCTCGCCGAGGCGGCGTGCGAACTGTTCCTCGAGCGGGGATTCGAGGCGACCTCGATCGTCGACATCGCGACACGTGCGGGCGTCAGCAGGTCGAGCTTCTTCAACTACTTCTCCTCCAAGTCCGACGTGCTGTGGGCCGGGCTCGACGAGAGGATCGGCCGGCTGGAGTCGCTGCTGGAGACGTGCGGGCCCGCGGGACTCGCGGCATCCGTCCTCTCGCTCGCAGACGGCTTCGTGCCGGACTCGCTCGCGCTGGCCGTCATCAACACGTCCGCGATGGGGCTCGAGGACGAACTGCCGCGCGAAGCGGCCCTCCGCCGGGCACGCATCGCGCGCGCCGTCGCGACGCACCTGCACGCGCACGGCGCGGACCGGGTCACCGCGGAGGTCGCCGGGGCCGCGTGGGGAGGCGCCGTGCTCGCAGCCCTCGAGACCTGGGCGCTCGATGGCGCGGGGCGCACGTCGCTCGCGCGATTCCTCGTGCTCGCGTGCGATGTGGCGGCGCGCACCCTCCCACCCGCATCGGAGGGTGCTGTCCGGCAGCTCCGGCTCGTCGTGCACGCGGCCGATTTCGACGAGGCGCTCGCGTTCTATCGGGATGAGGTGGGGATGCCGCAGGCCGAGGCCTACGAAGCCGACGGCGGCGCCCGGGTCGTGATCCTCGACGCGGGAAGGGCCACGCTCGAGCTCGCGAACTCCGCTCAGGTCTCGTTCATCGACGGGGTCGAGACCGACGACGGCACGAGCGATCGACTGCGCGTCGCGCTCGAGGTCGACGACGCGGCCGGTGCCGTGGAACGACTGGCCGCCGCGGGCGCCGAGGTCGAGGCATCCGCTCGCGAGACACCGTGGCGCTCGCTCAACGCCCGTCTGCGGGGCCCGGCCGATCTGCAGCTCACCCTCTTCCAGGAGCTCGGACCCGCGTAACCGGACGAACCCGGGATGCCGGACACCGACAGGGTGGCATCACCCCGACGATGACGGCGGCATGACCCCCGAGCTGCTCGCCGACGACGCTTCTGCAGGCTCAGCGACCGGTGGCACGTGAGCGAACGGAGGGTGGCTCGGCGGTCGGGTGCGGGGACGCGTAAACTTGGGGCATCATGGCGACTTTCGGCACACTCTCCGACCGGCTGACCGAGACCTTCCGGAATCTCCGGAAGAAGGGACAGCTCACTCCGGCCGACGTCGACGGCACCGTCCGCGAGATCCGCAGGGCGCTCCTCGACGCCGACGTGGCGCTGCCCGTCGTCAAGGACTTCACCGCCAAGGTGCGCGAGCGCGCACTCGGCGACGAGGTCAACCGCGCGCTCAACCCCGCGCAGCAGGTCGTGCAGATCGTCAACGAGGAGCTCGTGGCCATCCTCGGCGGTCAGCAGCGCCGCCTGCAGTTCGCGAAGAACCCGCCGACCGTCATCATGCTCGCGGGCCTGCAGGGCTCGGGCAAGACGACGTTCGCCGGCAAGCTCGCCCACCAGCTCGAGAAGGACGGCCACACGCCGCTGCTGATCGCCGCCGACCTGCAGCGCCCGAACGCCGTCAATCAGCTGCAGGTCGTCGCCGAGCGCGCGGGCGCCGCCATCTACGCGCCCGAGCCGGGCAACGGCGTGGGCGACCCCGTCAAGGTCGCGAAGGACGGCGTCGAGGTCGCGCGGCGCCAGCAGCACGACATCGTCATCATCGACACGGCCGGTCGCCTCGGCGTCGATGCCGAGCTCATGAAGCAGGCCGCGAACATCCGCAAGGCGACCGATCCCGACGAAGTCCTGTTCGTCATCGACGCCATGATCGGCCAGGACGCCGTCAACACGGCCAAGGCCTTCCAGGACGGCGTCGACTTCACCGGCGTCGTGCTGTCCAAGCTCGACGGCGATGCCCGCGGTGGCGCCGCGCTGTCGGTCGCATCGATCACGGGCCGCCCCATCATCTACGCCTCCACCGGTGAAGGGCTCGACGACCTCGAGGCGTTCCACCCCGACCGCATGGCGTCGCGCATCCTCGACCTCGGCGACATCCTGACCCTCATCGAGCAGGCGCAGCAGGCCTTCGACGAGGACGAGGCCATGAAGATGGCCGAGAAGCTCGCGACCGAGAGCTTCACGCTCGAGGACTTCCTCGAGCAGATGCAGCAGATCAAGAAGATGGGCTCGATGAAGAAGATGCTCGGGATGCTCCCGGGTATGGGCCAGATGAAGCAGCAGATCGACGACTTCGACGAGCGCGAGATCGATCGCACCGAGGCCATCATCCGCTCGATGACGCCGGTCGAGCGCCGCAACCCGAAGGTGCTCAACGGATCGCGGCGGCTGCGCATCGCGCGCGGCTCCGGCATGACGGTGACCGACGTCAACCAGCTCGTGCAGCGCTTCGACCAGGCCGCGAAGATGATGAAGACCGTCGCGCGCGGGGGAGTGCCGAGCATTCCGGGCATGGGTCCCGTCCCCGGCGGCGGTCGTCCCGGCGCGACGTCCAAGCGCGGCAAGAAGCAGAAGGCCAAGGGCTCGCGTTCGGGCAACCCCGCCAAGCGCGCCGCCGAGAATGCCGGGATCGCGGCCGAGCCGTCCGCTCCGACGGGCTCGGGGTTCGGGCTCGGCGGCGCGAAGGGCGCGCCGAGCGAAGAGGATCTCGCCGAACTGCAGAAGATGCTCGGCCGCGGCTGACCTCGCATTCCGGATGCTGCGCGCTCAGCGCATCCTCAGTGCTGGGCCAGGTGCTCGCGCAGCGTCGGGCCGGTGCGGAACTCGTGGATGAGGTGCTGCACGACGGCGCGCAGGTCGCCGTCGGAGGCATCCGCGACGAGCGTCTGGCGCGTTGCGCTCGAACCCTCGCTGAGGATCGACTCGAGACCGCCGAACTCGCGCGCGCACTTGAGCTCGACGGCGACGTCGTCGAGGCGTTCGATCGTCTCGCGCAGATGCTCCGTGACGGGACGCTGCGTGCCCTCGCGGTCGATGATGACATCGGCCTCGAGGCCGTAGCGGGCCGCGCGCCACTTGTTCTCGCGCGTGAACCAGGGCGGGAGGGTCGTGAGCTCCCGACCGGCGTCGAGCTCGCGCGAGAAGTGCTCGACGAGGGTCTGCACGAGGGCCGCGAGAGCGGCCAGCTCGGGAAGCGTCGACATGCCGTCGCACGCGCGGACCTCGATGGTTCCCCAGCGTGGTGCGGGCCGGATGTCCCAGCGCACTTCGGTCGGGTCGGCGATGACGCCGGTCGCGATCATCCCGCGCAGGTACTCCTCGTATTCGGCCCAGTCGCGCAGCGGCCAGGGCAGTCCGGCCGTCGGAAGCTGCTGGAAGACCAGGCTGCGGTTCGATGCGTAGCCGGTGCGCTCACCCGCCCAGAAGGGGCTCGAGGCCGACAGCGCCTGCAGGTGCGGAAGGTAGACCGAGAGGGCGTTGATGATGGGGAACACCTTCGTGACGTCGTCGACGCCGACGTGGATGTGGATGCCCCAGATCATCATGTTGCGGCCCCACCACTGGGTGCGCTCGATGAGCGTCTGGTAGCGGGTCTTCTCGGTGACCTGCTGGTCGTACCACTGCGCGAACGGATGGCTGCCCGCGCACAGCAACTCGATGTCGAGCGGATCGGTGACCGTGCGGATCGCGGCGATCGCATCGGCGATGTCGTCGACCGCGGCGGCGACCGTGCTCCCGATGCCGCTGGTGATCTCGACGGTGTTCGTGAGCAGTTCTCCCGTGACGGTGTGCCGCTCGAGCGCCGTGGAGTCGCCGAGCGCGTCGAGAACCGCGGGCGCCCGGGGAACGAGATCACCCGATTCCCGGTCGGCGAGCATGAGCTCCCATTCGAGCCCGACAGTAGAACGGGCAGATGTCGCGAAGGCCACCGTCATCCGCTCAGTCTCGCACGCGTCGACACGCGTCTCCGTGGTTTCGCGGCATCCCGTGTCATCTGGCAGAATAGAGGGCTGGACGCCTCATTCGACCCTCTATCCGATGCGGCGATCCACCTCCGAGCTCCCGCCGGGTGTGCACCCCACGCTCCAGGCGACGTTCATCCGCTTCCACACTTCAGGAGAATCGTGGCTGTCAAGATCCGTCTCAAGCGTTTCGGCAAGATCCGTGCGCCCTACTACCGCATCGTCGTCGCAGACTCGCGCACCAAGCGCGATGGCCGTGTCATCGAAGAGATCGGCAAGTACCACCCGACCGAGGAGCCCTCGATCATCGAGGTCGACTCCGACCGTGCCCAGCACTGGCTGAGCGTCGGCGCGCAGCCGACCGAGCAGGTCCTCGCGCTGCTCAAGCTGACGGGCGACTGGGGCAAGTTCAAGGGCGACGCGAACGCCGTGTCGACCGTGCGCACGGCTGCCGAGAAGGTGCCGTTCGAGATCGACGCCTCCAAGAAGTCCGTCGTCAAGCCCAAGGCCGAGAAGAAGGCCGAAGAGCCCGCGGCCGAGGCCGAGGCCGCAGCGCCCGCCGCCGACGCGACCGACGCAGAGTAAGACGTTGCTCGCCGCCGCGCTCGAACACGTCGTCAAGGGCATCGTCGATCATCCCGACGATGTCCGCATCCAGTCGTCCACGTCGCCCCGAGGCGACGTCCTGGAGGTGCGCGTGCACCCGGACGACCGGGGGCGTGTGATCGGGCGCGGCGGCCGAACGGCCAAGGCGCTGCGCACGCTCATCTCGTCGCTCGCGGACGGACGCCGCGTGCGCGTCGACGTCGCGGACGACTGATGACCGAGGAACCCACGGCGACCCCGGCGCACGACGACCGCTCGCCCAAGCCCGCGGCACCCGCTGGCCGCACCCAGCTCCGTGTGGGCCGCCTCGTCAAGGCGCACGGCCTCAAGGGTGCTCTCAAGCTGGAGCTCTACACCGACGACCCCGACGGGCGGTTCGTTCCAGGAGCGGCCTTCACGCTGCAGGTGCCCGATTCCTCCCCGTGGCACGGCAAGCAGCTCACCGTCCGCGAGTTCCGGTGGATGAACTCGCACCCCGTCGCCTTCTTCGAGGGCGTCGATGACCGTTCCGCCGCCGAAGAGCTCATCCGCGCGATCCTCTGGGTGGATCAGGATGCCGCGGCGGTCTCGGCCGAAGACGATGCCTGGTACGACCACCAGCTGGTCGGCCTCGACGTCGTGCGCGATGCGACCGTCGTCGGTCGCGTGGTGCGCGTCGATCATCTGCCGGGGCAGGATCTGCTGGTCGTCGGCCTCGTCGACGGCCGCGAGGTGCTCGTGCCCTTCGTGTCGGCGATCGTGCCGGATGTGGACATCGCCGCCGGGCGGGTCGTCGTGACACCGCCCGCCGGGCTCTTCGAAGACCTCACGGTCGACGACGCGGCCGCTCAGCCCGCCGCCGAGGACGAGTCCGCGGAGGACTGACGTGAGCACTTCGGCGAGCTCAGCACATCGCACTTCGGCGAGCTCAGCACATCGCATCGACGTCGTCTCGATCTTCCCGTCGTTCTTCGACGTGCTCGAGGTCTCGCTGCTGGGCAAGGCCCGAGGCGCGGGCCTGCTCGATATCCGCGTGCACGACCTGCGCGAGCACACGCACGATCGTCATCGCACGGTCGACGACACACCGTACGGCGGTGGTGCGGGCATGGTGATGAAGCCCGAGCCGTGGGGCGACGCCCTCGATGCGATCGTCGCGGATGCCGCATCCGCACCCCTGTTCGTGTTCCCGTCGCCCGCCGGCGAGCGATTCAGTCAGGCGACCGCACGGGAGTTCGCCGCCGCGCCGCACCTGGTCTTCGGCTGCGGTCGCTACGAGGGCATCGACGAGCGTGTCTTCGCGTATGCCGCGACCCTCGGCGAGGTGCGGCTGGTGAGCCTCGGCGACTATGTCCTGAACGGGGGAGAGGTCGCCGCGATGGCGATGATCGAGGCCGCCGGCCGGCTCATCCCCGGCGTCGTCGGGAACCCCGAGAGTCTCGTCGAGGAGTCGCACGAAGACGGGCTGCTCGAGTACCCGTCCTACACCAAGCCGGCATCGTGGCGGGGGCACGACGTCCCGGACGTCCTGCTGAGCGGCCACCACGGCAAAGTGGCGCAGTGGCGCCGCGATCAGCAGCTCGAACGCACCCGCGAACGTCGGCCCGACCTGCTGGCCGACTAGGAGACGCCGAGGAACGAGCGGTCGGTGAGCACGACCGGTCCGTCCTCCGTGACGGCGATCGTGTGTTCGCAGTGCGCACCGCGCGATCCGTCGATCGAGCGCAGGGTCCATCCGTCCGGATCGGTCACGAGCTTGTCGGTCGTCTGCAGGAACCACGGCTCGAGCGCGACCACGAGGCCCGCGCGCAGCGGGTATCCACGACCGGGCTTGCCGTCGTTGGGGATGTGCGGGTCGCCGTGCATGATGCGGCCGACTCCGTGGCCGCCGAAATCCGTGTTGATCGAATAGCCGTCCGCGCGAGCGACCTCGGCGATCGCGTGGGAGATGTCCCCGACACGGTGCCCGACGCCCGCCGCGGCGATCGCTGCGCTCAGGGCGCGTTCGGTCGTGTCGATGAGGGCGAGGTCTTCGTCGCGGGGCGTGCCGACGACGAACGAGATGGCGCTGTCGGCGACCCAGCCGTCGACCGAGACCGCGAAGTCGAGCGACACGAGGTCACCGTCGCGCAGCGCGTAGTCGTGGGGGAGACCGTGCAGCACGGCATCGTTGATCGACGTGCAGATCACTTTGCCGAACGGGCTGGCGCCGAACGAGGGGTGGTAGTCGATGTAGCACGAGGTGGCTCCGGCGCGGCGGATGAGCTCATGCGCGCGGCGATCGATCGCGAGGAGGTTCGTGCCCACCCTGGTCTCGTCACGCAACGTCGCCAGGGTCTCGGCGACGAATCGTCCTGCCGGTCGCATCGCTTCGATCTCGGCGGGAGTGCGCAGTTCGATCATGGGTGTCCTCTCATCGACTTCGTCCATTCTGTCGGACGCATCGCGGGGAATCTGCTGTGTCCTTGCCGGCGCACCGCGCCGCACGCCTCGAGCGCGGCGTAGCATCGAGGACATGTGGTTGCGACGCGCGTTCTTCGGCTGGCTCATCCCGGCCGCATTCGTGCTGCCCCTGTGGCTGCTCATCGGGTGGGGCGTCTTCAATGCCGGCGCGTGGGCTTTCCTCTGGGTGCTCTTCCTCGCGATCCCCGGCGTGTTCGTCTGGCAGCTCGTGCTGACCCTGCTCATCCGTGCGCGCGGAACCGTCCGCGCGCATCGCGCCGTGACCTGGCCCGACGTCGCCGGTCTGACGGTGTGGCACCTGCTCGTCATCGCCCTGGGCTTTTTCGATCCGAACTGGTGGGCGCTCACCCTCGTCGCCGCGATCGTCGTGGGCCTTGGTCTGTTCTGGTTCGAGCTGTCCCAGTTGTGGAGTCAGGCCAAGCCCTCGGGCTTCCTGCTGCGCACCACGAGCGGGGTGGGCTACATCCCGCCCACGACGACCAGGTCCGACCCCGAGCCGGAGGACGTCATCATCATCACCGAGAAGCCCGGCACGACACGCGGCTGACCTCGCGGCCGCCTCATTTTGGCGGCATCCGTCATTCGTGGCAGAATAGCTGTTTGTGTCCTGATCCGGCTCTGCCTCAGGGGAGCCCGCCATTCGGATCCATGCCGATGGCTTCGGACACACGACATCCTTTCCATTCCTTCCCGCGGTCGACCTGTGGCGGCCGCAGAGAGATACGATCATGCAGATCCTCGATTCCGTCGACGCAGCATCGCTGCGCTCCGACATTCCCGCCTTCGCCCCCGGCGACACCGTCAAGGTGCACGTCAACATCACGGAAGGCAGCCGCTCGCGCATCCAGGTGTTCCAGGGCATCGTGATCGGCCGTCAGGGCGACGGCGTGCGCGAGACCTTCACGGTCCGCAAGATCAGCTTCCAGGTGGGCGTCGAGCGCACCTTCCCGGTGCACAGCCCCGTGATCGACCACATCGAGATCGTGAGCCGCGGTGACGTGCGTCGCGCCAAGCTCTACTACCTGCGCAACCTCCGTGGCAAGAAGGCCAAGATCAAGGAGAAGCGCGAGAACTGACGTTCCCGTCACGATGCCCCGGACCGCGTGTCCGGGGCATCGTCGTCTCTGCGACCGGAACGGGCCGAATCCATCGCGCCTGGCCGTCACCCGGCCTCCGAGTATGCGAACCTTGGAGGACGGTTCCGCCGCCGCCCGGCGTTCTCCCCGCGAAGGATCTCCATGACGACCGAGCAGACGGCGCCGGCTGAACCGCTTCGGTCATCGGCGGACGCGGCGAGTGAGAGCGGCGGTCGCCGCGGATGGCTCATCTTCCTGCGCGACGTGATCGTGATCGTGCTCGTGGCGGTGCTCGTGTCCTTCCTCGTGAAGACGTTCGTCGTACGGTCCTTCTACATTCCGTCCGGCTCGATGGAAGACACGCTCGTCGTCAACGATCGGATCTTCGTCGACGAGCTCACGCCGCGCTTCACCGGCTACGAGCGCGGCGACATCGTCGTCTTCCGCGATCCGGGGGGCTGGCTGCCCCTGACGACGCAGCCGGCACGGTCGCCGTTCATCGAGGCGATCGACGGGATCCTCGGCTTCGTGGGACTGACCGCGCCCGACAGCGACGACCACCTCGTCAAGCGCATCATCGGGCTGCCGGGGGACCACGTCGTCTGCTGCAATGCCCTCGGCCAGCTCACCGTCAACGGCGTTCCGATCGACGAGACGTCGTACACGAAGCTGCCCGGCGGGAGCCCCGCTTCGGCCGACACGTTCGATGTCGTCGTTCCCGAAGACAGCCTGTGGGTGCTCGGCGACAACCGGAACCGGTCGAAGGACTCGCGGTACAACACGAACCAGCCGGGCAAGGGATTCGTTCCGCTGGACAACGTCGTGGGCCGCGCGTTCGTCATCACGTGGCCCTTCGATCGCTTCTCGCTGCTGGATTTCCACCACGATGTCTTCTCCGGTGTGCCCGACGACGAAGAGGTCGACGCGCCGTGACGGTGATCGCACCGCGTCTCACGCTGGAACGGCGGCTGCTCAAAGAGCACGCGCTCGTGATCGCCTGCGACGAGGTCGGCCGGGGGGCACTCGCCGGTCCCGTCGCCGTCGGCGCCGCCGTCATCGACGCCCGGCGCTCGCGTCAGCGGGTGCCCGAGGGGCTGCGCGACTCGAAGCTCGTCTCCGAGCCTCGCCGCCCAGCCGTCGCCGCGCGTGCCGCGCAGTGGGTCTCCGCCAGCGCGGTCGGATGGGCGAGCTCCGCCGAGATCGACGAGATCGGGATCATGCGCGCACTCGGCCTCGCGACGATCCGCGCCCTCGCCGACCTGCGTGCGCACGGGGTCGTCCCCGAAGAGGCGATCGTGCTGCTCGACGGCAACCACGACTACATCACGCCGGCGGGTGCCGTCGGACTGCAGGTTCGACCCGTCGTGAAGGCCGACCGGGACTGCGCCAGCGCCGCCGCGGCATCCGTCATCGCGAAGGTCGCCCGCGACACCCTCATGACACGGCTGCACGATGAGCTGCCCCAGTACGACTGGGCCCGCAACAAGGGATACGCGAGCCCGAGCCATCGTGAGGCCATCCGCTCGCACGGGATCAGCCCGCACCATCGCGCATCCTGGTCGATCGCCGACGCGCCTGCGCTGTTCTGAGCCACGGATGCCGCCCCCTCGGCGCGGCGCGTCTAAGCTGGAGCCACCATGGATGACGACGTTTTCGAGGACTACGATCGCGAGCTCGAGCTTGCGCTCTACAAGGAGTACCGCGACGTCGTTTCGCAGTTCCAGTACGTCATCGAGACCGAGCGTCGGTTCTACCTCGCCAACGACGTCGACGTCGTTCGCCGCGATACCGAGCACGACTTCTATTTCGAGATCTCGATGAGCGATGTGTGGGTGTGGGACATCTATCGCGCCGACAGGTTCGTCAAGAGCGTGCGGGTGCTGACGTTCAAGGACGTCAACGTCGAAGAGCTCACGCGCCGCGACTTCCAGCTCCCCGACGAGCTCTCGCTCGACAGCTGACCACAACGGTTCCTCCCGAGGCGGCCGGTTCGCGAATCGGTCCACCGATCTCGCCGACGACGTTCGCGGTGATGGCGCACGGCCGATGCTGGGTCGATGGCTGCCAAAGACGACCTCGGGCGCGCGGGAGAGGCACGCGCGGCCCAGCACCTCGAACACCTCGGGTACACGATCGTCGACCGGAACTGGCGGTGCCGCGGGGGTGAGCTCGATCTCGTCGCGCTGACGGCCCGTGACATCGTCATCGTCGAGGTGAAGACGCGACGCGGCGAGGGATTCGGGCATCCTTTCGAAGCGATCGACGCGCGCAAGCGCGCCCGCCTCTGGCGGCTCGCGATGGCGTGGATCGCCGGGCATCGCGAGCTCGTCCAAGGGCGTCGATTGCGTTTCGCCGCGGTCGGCATCGTGGGGGACGACCCCGCGCGCGGTCGGCTCGAGCTCATCGACGATCTGGACCTGACGTGACCGTCGCGCGCACGTGGGCGGTCGCGCTGACGGGACTCGACGGTCATCTCGTCGAGGTCGAGGCCGATCTGACCAATCAGACTCCCGACTTCCGGATCATCGGCCTGGGCGACAAGGCGCTCGGCGAAGCCGTGCTGCGCGTGCGCAACGCGACGGCGAACAGCGGGCTCGATCTTCCCCGCCGCCGTCTCACGGTGAATCTCTCGCCCGCGGCACTGCCCAAGCAGGGCTCGGGCTTCGATGTCGCGATCGCGGTCGCCGCCCTCGCGACCGAGGGCGGTCTCGACGCGGCATCGGTGGCGTCCACCGTGCACGTGGGCGAGCTCGGCCTCGACGGGCGTCTTCGCCCCGTCCCGGGTGTGCTGCCGGCCGTCGTGGCCGCAGCACGCGCGGGGATGCAGCGCGTCGTCGTGCCCCACGCGAACCTCGCCGAGGCGCGGCTCGTCAACGGCATCGACGTGCACGGCGCGGTAAACCTCGCCGCGGTCGCCGCGCGACACGGCGCCGACGTCGAAGCGCATGACGAGACGCCCGTCGCGTTGGATGCGCGCGTGACGCCCCCGTCAGCGCCCCTCGATCTCGTCGATGTCGTGGGGCAGGCCGACGCGGTCGAGACGATCGTGGTGGCGGCGGCCGGCGGGCACCACGTGCTCATGTCCGGACCGCCCGGTGCCGGCAAGACGATGCTCGCGCGTCGGATGCCCGGCATCCTGCCCGACCTCGACGATCGTGCGGCGCTGGCATGCGCGTCGATCCTCTCGCTCTCGGGGCGGCCCGTCGCCGAGCTGTCCCGCACGCCGCCCTTCGAGGCACCGCATCACAGCGCCAGCATGGCCGCGCTCGTCGGCGGTGGGTCGCGCGTCGTGCGGCCCGGCGCGATCGCTCGTGCGAGCGGCGGAATCCTGTTCCTCGACGAAGCAGGCGAATTCGCCGGCTCCGCACTCGATGCGCTGCGCCAACCGATCGAACAGGGAGCGATCGAGATCCATCGGGCCGGCGTGACGGCGGCGTTCCCGGCGCGATTCCAGCTCGTGCTCGCCACCAATCCGTGCCCGTGCGGACAGTACGGCGTGCGCGGCGGATCGTGCGTCTGCACGCCGATGGCGATCAGGCGGTATCTCGGGCGCCTGTCGGGGCCGTTGCTCGATCGCATCGACATCGAGCTGCACCTCGAACGCGTCTCGGTCGCGACGCGGGACTCGCGGCATCCTCGGCTGACGACGGTGCAAGCGCGCGAGCGCGTGATCGCCGCGAGGGCGCGGGCCGCGCACCGTCTGCGCGACACGCCCTGGACCGTGAACGTCGCCGTCTCGGGCGCGTGGCTGCGCGATGGCCCGCACGCTCCGTCGCCGACGGTGCGCCGACCGCTCGATACGGCGCTGCACCGCGGCGGGATCACTCTGCGCGGCTATGACCGCGTGCTGCGCGTCGCCTGGAGTCTCGCCGACCTCGCCGGGCGCGCTCAGCTCGGGCTGGACGACGTCGGACGCGCCCTCTATCTGAAGAAAGGTCTCATGCTGTGAGCCGGATCGATCTCTCGCCCGATGCCGCCCGCGCCGCCCTCACCTCGCTCGCTCGCGACGGCGACGATGACGCGGTCGTCATGGAACGCCACGCCCGCGCCGTGTGGTCCTGCCTGGTCGAACCCGGCGACGGTGCGGCCGGACGCATCGTCGCCGCCGAGGGTGCCGTGGGCGCTCTGCGTCACGTGTGCGCACGGGCCGACGCGGCGCGCAGCGATGCCGACATCGGCCGCTGGGTGCCGCGCCTGGTTCAGCGGCCGATCACCGACGCGCTGCGCAACGCCGCGGCCGCCGGCGTACGCCTGATCGTGCCCTCCGACGCGGAGTGGCCGGCAGCGCTGGCTGACCTCGGCGAGCACGCGCCGCTCGCGCTGTGGGTGCGCGGCGATCCGCGCCTGCTCGCGAGCGGGGCGCCGTCGGTCGCCATCGTGGGAGCACGCGCGGCGAGTTCGTACGGAGATCATGTGGCGACCGAGCTCGCGGCGGAGCTCGCCGGTCAGGGCGTCACGATCGTCTCGGGCGCCGCCTACGGGATCGACGGCAGCGCGCACCGTGCCGCCCTGCGCGCGGGCGGCACGACGATCGCCTCACTCGCCGGCGGTGTCGATCAGGCCTATCCTCGCGGGCACAGCGGTCTCATCGACGCGATCGCCGGATCCGGCGCGCTCCTGAGCGAAGTGCCGTGCGGCGCCGCACCCACCAAGTGGCGCTTCCTGCAGCGCAACAGGATCATCGCCGCGTTGGCCGACGCGACGGTCGTCGTCGAAGCGGGGGCGCGGAGCGGATCGCTCAACACGGCAGGGCACGCCGCAGCGATGGGCCGGCCGCTCGGTGCCGTCCCGGGCGCGGTCACGAGCGCGTCGTCGGTGGGCTGCCATCGACTGCTGCGCGAATTCGATGCCGAGTGCATCACGAGCAGCGCCGACGTGCTCGAGATGCTCGGCTACCGCGCGATGCTGCCGGACGTGCCGCCGGACGACCGCCCGCCGACCGACGACACGAGCCGCGTCCGCGACGCGCTGAGCACGCGCTCGTGGCGCGACGCCGCCGACGTCGCCCGGCGCACCGGCATGAGCGGTGGCGAGGTGGAGTCCGTCCTCGGCCTGCTTCAGCTGACGGGAGAGGTCGAGCGCGACGCACGCGGCTGGCGCATGGTGTCGGGCTGCCGGCGGTGAGACGGCGAGCCGCCGCGATCGCGCCGTCCGTGCCCCGCATGCTGGGGACATGCACGTGCACGAGGCGATCGACCGGTGGGCGCGGCATCTCGCCGACGTCCGCCGACTGTCTCCCGCGACGGTGCGCGGGTACCGCGCGGATCTCGCGGACCTCGCGCGCGTCGTCGGCGAGGTCGATGTCGCCGGGATCGACCTCGAGCAGCTGCGGGAATGGCTCTGGCACGCGACCAAGCGCGGTGACGCGCGGTCGACGATCGCACGGCGCACGGCGTCCGTCCGCGGGTTCTTCGCGTGGGCGCTCGAGAACGGCCTGTGCACCGCCGACCCGACGGTGCGACTCGTCGCACCAAAGCGCGGCCGCACGCTTCCCCGGGTGGCCGCCGCGGACGCCCTCGCGTCGATGCTGGATGCCGCGCGCGCGGCCGCCGCCGACGGCGACCCGCTCGCCCTGCGCGACCACGCCGTGCTCGAGCTGCTCTACGGCTCGGGCATGCGCGTCGCCGAGCTGTGCGGGCTCGACATCGACGACGTCGACCGCGAGCGACGCACGGCGCGCGTCGTGGGCAAGGGCGACCGGGAACGCGTCGTGCCGTACGGCGTTCCCGCCGCGAACGCCCTCGACGCCTACCTCGTCCGCTCGCGCCCCGTGCTGGCGGCGCGGGCCGAGACCGGCCCCGCACGCGCCGTGTTCCTCGGTGCCCGCGGAGGACGGGTCGGACCCCGCGCCGTCTACGATGTCGTCGCCCGAGCAGTGTCGCCGATCGCCGGCGGAACGGTCGGGCCTCACGCGCTGCGGCACTCGGCGGCCACGCACCTGCTCGATGGCGGGGCTGATCTGCGCGCCGTGCAGGAGCTGCTCGGTCACGCGAGCCTCGGTACGACCCAGATCTACACGCACGTGTCGAGCGAGCGGCTCACGGCGAGCTACCGTCAGGCCCACCCCCGCGCCTGACACCCTCAGCAGCAGGGGAGGAGCACGGCGCGACGCACGCCGCCGAGGAACAGCAGAGGATTGACGTACTCGCCGTCCACCCGGACCCCGAGGTGGAGCGTTCCCGTCGCCGCGTGTCCGCCCGCCGACACCGCACCGATGATCGCGCCGCGCTCGACGACGGCGCCGACCGCGACCACGGGCTCCACCGGCTCGAGGGTCGACACGACCCCGCCACCGTGATCGATCGTGATGAGGCTGCGGTCGACCACGACGCCCGCGAACGCGACGACGCCCGCCTCGGGAGCGACGACGGTCGCGTCGCCGACGGGCCGCACGTCGATGCCGCGATGACCGGGGGCGTAGCGGTGCTCGGGAGCCGCGTACGGCGCCACGATGCGCGAGGCGGCCAGCGGCCAGTCCCACCCATCGAACGGGTCCGCGGCAGGGCCGGATGCGCCGACGGGTTGCGCACCGCCGAGACAGCACGCGAGGACGAACACGAACGCGACGACGCGCCTCGCGCGCGCGGCATCCGCCTTCGTCTCCACCCGGATGATTCTCGCGGCGTCGCGAACGGCAGATGCGAGCACTCCGGAACCCGTGCGAAACGGCGTCCGACGGCCCGTTGGGGAGGAGCGCCGGCTGTTACACTGGAGGCGCATCTCGTCTATCGAGATGACTACGCGTGCCCAGAGCGCCGACGATTCCCCGGAACCGGACGGCGCGGCATCCACTCCCACCGGTCTCTTCGATGAAGAGCGGGCGTGCGCCGGGCACCAGGCTCGCCGACCTATGTCGGCGGAAAACAACCGCAAGAGGCGCGCGAGCGCCAGAACAGGAGAACGGCCATGGCCGTCGTCACGATCCGCCAGCTGCTCGACAGCGGCGTCCACTTCGGACACCAGACCCGCCGCTGGAACCCGAAAGTCAAGCGCTTCATCCTCACCGAGCGCTCGGGCATCCACATCATCGACCTGCAGCAGTCGCTGTCGTACATCGACAAGGCGTACGAGTTCGTCAAGGAGACGGTCGCCCGCGGTGGCACGGTCCTCTTCGTCGGCACGAAGAAGCAGGCGCAGGAGATCATCGCCGAGCAGGCGACCCGCGTCGGCCAGCCCTACGTCAACCAGCGCTGGCTCGGTGGCCTGCTCACCAACTTCCAGACGGTGTCCAAGCGCCTCGCCCGCATGAAGGAGCTCGAAGAGCTCGACTTCGACGACCCGGCCTCGAGCCCCTTCACCAAGAAGGAGCTGCTGCTCAAGAAGCGCGAGCTCGACAAGCTGCACAAGTCGCTCGGCGGCATCCGCAACCTGCAGAAGACGCCGTCGGCCATCTGGGTCATCGACGCGAAGCGCGAGCACCTCGCGGTCAACGAGGCCACGAAGCTCGGCATCCCCGTCATCGGCATCCTCGACACCAACGCCGACCCCGACGAGTTCCAGTACCCGATCCCCGGCAACGACGACGCGATCCGCTCGGTGAGCCTGCTCACGCGTGTCATCGCGGATGCCGCAGCCGAGGGCCTCATCCAGCGTCACCAGCCGCAGGGCGAGACCGCAGAGGCCGCTGAGCCGCTGGCCGAGTGGGAGCGCGAGCTGCTCGAGCAGGGTGCGCCGGTCGAGACCGACGTCGCCGCCGTCGAGATCGCCGCGACCGAGTCGGCCGCCGACGCTGCCGGTGCTGCCGCGCACGACGCCGCTGCCGGAGCCGCGCCGGCCGAGGCTGCCGTGGAGGCTGCCGAAGCCGCCGACGAGGCGAGCCAGGACGCCGCGGCGCCCGTCAAGGACGAGGCCGCAGCGAAGGTCGCCGCCGACGAGGCAGAGGCCGTCAAGGAAGCAGCGGAGTAAGACTCCCCACACGACGAGGTCCCGGCCGGGTGCGGTGCACCGCCCCCACCCGGCCCGGGACATCCCCGAGAACTCACACAACCAAGGAGCCGCCACATGGCAAACTTCACGATCGCCGACATCAAGACGCTGCGTGAGCAGCTCGGCACCGGCATGGTCGACACCAAGAAGGCGCTCGAGGAGGCCGACGGCGACCTCGAGAAGGCCGTCGAGATCCTGCGCCTCAAGGGGGCGAAGGGCAACGCCAAGCGTGCCGATCGTTCCACGAGCGAAGGCCTCGTCGCCGCGAAGCAGTCCGGTGACACCGTCACGATCATCGAGCTGAACACCGAGACCGACTTCGTCGCGAAGAACGAGCGCTTCATCGCCCTCGCCGACAAGGTTCTCGACGCCGCGATCGCCGCCGGCGCCGACTCGGCCGAGGCCGCTCTCGCCGCGCCCGCCGGCGACAGCACGATCGCCGAGCTCATCTCGGACGAGGCCGCCATCATCGGCGAGAAGGTCGAGCTGCGTCGCGTTCGCACGCTGACCGGTGACGCCTTCGAGATCTACCTGCACAAGACGAGCAAGGACCTGCCCCCGCAGGTCGGCGTCGTCCTCGCGTACACGGGATCGGACACCGAGACGGCGCGCAGCATCGCGCAGCACATCTCGTTCGCCAACCCCTCGTACCTGTCGCGTGATGAGGTGCCCGCCGCCGACATCGAGCGCGAGCGTGAGATCGTCACGGAGATCTCGCGCAACGAGGGCAAGCCCGAGGCTGCGCTCCCGAAGATCGTCGACGGTCGCGTGAACGCCTTCGTCAAGCAGGTGTCGCTGCTCGACCAGGACTACGCGAAGGACAACAAGCTCTCGGTGGCGAAGGTCGCCGAAGAGGCCGGTCTCACCCTGACCGGCTTCGCCCGCTTCAAGGTCGGCGCGTAAGACATCGCAAGGGCCCGCATCCTCGGCGATGCGGGCCCTTCGCATGCACGGAGTTCGCGGAGGGTAGTTTGTACACGGCGAGAGGAAAACAGTGATCGATGAAGCCACGGGACGCCGCCGCGTCCTCTTGAAGCTGTCGGGCGAAGCATTCGGAGCGGGGCAGCTGGGGGTCAACCCCGACGTCGTGAGCCAGATCGCACGCGAGATCGCCGCGGCGGTCGACCGTGTCGAGATCGCCATCGTCGTCGGCGGGGGCAACTTCTTCCGCGGCGCTGAGCTCAGCCAGCGCGGCATGGAACGCGGCCGGGCCGACTACATGGGCATGCTCGGAACCGTCATGAACGCGCTCGCGCTCCAGGACTTCCTCGAGCAGGCCGGCGCCGCCACGCGCGTGCAGTCCGCCATCTCGATGACACAGGTCGCCGAGTCCTACATCCCGCTGCGCGCCGAGCGCCACATGGAGAAGGGACGCGTCGTGATCTTCGGTGCCGGCGCCGGCCTGCCGTACTTCTCGACCGACACCGTCGCGGCGCAGCGCGCGCTCGAGATCGGCGCTCGTGAGGTGCTCGTCGCCAAGAACGGCGTCGACGGCGTCTACACGGCGGATCCCAAGACCGACGCGACGGCGACCAAGATCGACCGGATCACCTACCTCGACGCGCTTCAGCGCGGCCTCAAGGTCGTCGATTCGACGGCGTTCAGCCTGTGCATGGACAACAGCATGGACATGCGCGTGTTCGGCATGGAGCCGGCAGGCAACGTCACGCGCGCTCTGCTCGGAGAACCGATCGGCACACTCGTCACGGCGTGACGGGACCACGCCGATAGACTTGCCCCCGCACCACTACGCGAAGGAGACACTGTGATCGCGGACGTCTTGACCGATGCCGGAGCGCGCATGGACCGCGCCGTCGAGGCAGCGAAGGAGGACTTCGCGACGGTTCGCACCGGTCGCGCGAATCCTCAGCTGTTCCAGAAGATCCCGGTGGACTACTACGGCACTCCGACTCCGCTGGATCAGCTCGCGTCGCTGAACAACCTCGAGGCGCGCACGATCATCGTGACGCCCTACGACAAGTCGGCCCTCAAGGCCATCGAGCAGGCGATCCGCGACCAGCCGAACATCGGGGCGAACCCGACCAACGACGGCAACATCGTCCGCGTCACGCTGCCCGAGCTCACCGAGGAGCGTCGCAAGGAGTACGTCAAGCTCGTGCGGAGCAAGGGCGAGGACGCGAAGGTGCACGTGCGCGGACTGCGTCGCAAGGCGAAGGACGAGCTCGACGCGCTCAAGGGAGACGTCGGCGAGGACGAACTCGTGCGGGCCGAGAAGGACCTCGACGCGCTCACACGCACCCACGTCGACGCGATCGACGATGCGCTCAAGCGCAAAGAGACAGAGCTGCTCGAGGTCTGACGAACCCATGACCGAGGCATCCGGATCAGACCCGGGAGACACCCCGGCTCCGGTTCCGCCGCAGACGCGGAAGGATGCCGCGGAGTCTCGCCGACACCTTGACGACGGGGCGGATCCCACCGCTGTCTTCCAATCGCACGTGCGAGCCGCGCGCAGCGAGTTCGAGCATCAGATCGCGCAGGCGCGCACCGACTTCGAAGAGGTCAACGAGCGTATCAAGCAGCGCACGGGGCGTGACCTGCTCGTCGCCATCGTCATCGCGGTCGCGATCGGCGGCGTTCTGCTGGCGTCGCTGCTGCTGTTCTCGTGGGGCTTCGCCGTCTTCGCGCTCGCGGCCGCTCTCTTGGCGGTCTTCGAATTCTCACGCGCTCTCATCGCCGCCGGCTGGCGGATCGATGTCATCCCGCAGCTGATCTCCGCGACCGCCGTCATCGCGGCGGGCTTCTTCCTCGACGCGTGGCTGCTGTGGGTCGTCGTCTTCGTCGCCATCGCCGTCATCGTGATTTGGCGCCTCCTGGCGCAGATGACCGCGCACGACGGCCGCACGTACGGTGACGTCCTCACCGACGTGCTCGTCGGTGCGTTCGTCCAGCTCTACGTGCCCTTCTTCGCAAGCCTCGCGCTCGTTCTGCTTCGCCAGGACGGCGGGGAATGGTGGGTGCTCGGCTTCATCATCGTCGCCGTCGCCTCGGACACCGGTGCGTACGTCGCCGGCATCAGCTTCGGGCGCCACCCGATGGCACCGCGCATCAGCCCCAAGAAGACGTGGGAGGGCTTCGGCGGAGCCGTGGTCGCCGCCGTCGTCGCCGGCGTGCTCATCGCGATGTTCATGATCGGCATCGAATGGTGGATGGGCGTGGTCTTCGGCCTCGTCATCCTCGCCACCGCGACGATCGGCGACCTGGGTGAATCGATGATCAAGCGCGATCTCGGCATCAAGGACATGAGTTCGTGGCTTCCCGGACACGGGGGAGTCCTCGACCGGCTCGACTCGATCCTCCCGTCCGCGACGGCGGCGCTCGCGCTCTACTACCTCTTCACTCCGTTGGTGGCCTCATGACGACGACCGAGACGACACCGACCGCGTTCCCGCAGAGCCGCGGCCGGGCGAAAGGCTACGAGAAGCGCGCCGTCGACGCCTTCCTCGCGCGCGCCCGCCGCGCGTTCGAAGACGACGACCCGGGCCGGGTCACGGCAGCCGAGGTGCGCCAGGTCGCCTTCCCGCTGGTCCGCAAGGGCTATTCCATAGCGGCGGTCGATGCGGCGCTGAGCCGCATCGAAGACGCTTTCGCCGTCCGCGAGCGGGAGGCGGCTCTGGCCCGGCTCGGCGCGGAAGCCTGGGTCGACCACGCGCGCGAGACCGCTCAGGTCGTGCTCGACCGGCTGTCCCGTCCGAACGGCAAGCGGTTCGCGACCGTCGGCGTCCTGCGGTACGGGTACCGCATCGACGAGGTCGACCTCGTCGCCGACAAGCTGGCGCGCTACCTCGAGAGAGGTGAGCCGCTGACGATCGAACAGGTGCGCTCGGTCGCGTTCCGCATGCAGCGCGGGGGATATCGCGAAGTGCAGGTCGACGCCGTGCTCGATGCGGTCGTCGAGGTCATGCTCGCCGTCACGTGAGAGGACGCTCATGCGCAGCATCCGCACGCGAATGGCACGGCGCCGGACCGGCCGGTAGACTCGGCGGCACTGTGACTACCGGCGATGAGATGTTCCGCGCGCGGCGTTCCGCCCGCCAGGACGTCGCGACCGCTTCTTCTGCGCCACCGTCGCGTCGCTCGTCAGCCATGACGCCGCGCTGGTCGCGAAGGCGGGGCGTGCTCGGAGTCTTCGCGGCGTTCGCCGCCGTGGGTTTCGTCGCCGCATACGCGGGCACGGCGGGCATGGCCGTCTCGCAGGCCAACGCCGAAGAGCCCGCGTCGTCGCTGTACGCCGCATCGCTCGAGCACGTGCAGACGTACGAGGGCGTCATGACGGCCAGCGCCGCCGAGGCGGAGGGGCTTCTCGATCTCGGCCGCGACGGCTACTCGGTGTATGTCACCCCCAAACCGACGCCGACGCCGACGCCGACACCGACGCCGACGGCACGCGAGGGCGTCGCTCCTGCCGCTCCGGCTCCTCCTCCCGTGTACAGCGGCGGCGGCTCACCCGCCGAATGGATGGCCGCTGCGGGCATCGCCGAAGCGGATTGGGGCTATGTCGACTTCATCGTCGGACGGGAGAGCGGCTGGAATCCCAACGCGACCAACCGTTCCTCCGGCGCATGCGGCCTCGTTCAGGTCTATCCCTGCGGCAAGCTCGCGAACGCCTACGACCCGGTGGTGAACCTCACGTGGGCCAACGGCTACGCGACGGGACGCTACGGCAGCTGGGCAGGCGCGCACGACTTCTGGATCCGCAATCACTGGTGGTAGGTGGCTGACGATGCCCAGGTCCAACCGCCGTCGGCGCGATGATGGTGGCGACGAGTCGTTCGAGCGCCTCCTCGCCGGGTGGAAGCGCACCGAGACGCGTCGCGGAGTCGAATGGAGCGTGCAGCCGGTCGCTGCAGCGAAGTCGCTCAAGGCCTACACGTGCCCCGGATGCCGCGGCTCGATCGAGTCCGGCACGGCGCATGTCGTGGCGTGGCGTAGCGGCGGGGTCATGGGCGATGCGGCCGATCTGGCGGCACGGCGACACTGGCACGAACACTGCTGGAGGATCAGCTGACATGGAGATCCGCGGACCGATCATGCTCCCCGCGCGGCGCGAGGACATCGAGCTGCAGACGCTCGACGGGTTGACGCTCGTCGGCGAACTGGCGCTGCCCCTCGAGCGCGAACCCGTCGCCACCCTCGTGACGCTGCACCCCCTGCCCACGGCGGGCGGCTTCATGGATTCGCACATCCTGCGCAAGGCCGCCGGCAGGCTTCCGGCACTCGCCGACCTCGCCGTGCTCCGCTTCAACACGCGAGGCACGACGTCGCCTCGCGGAACGAGCGAGGGCGAGTTCGACGGCGGGGCGGCCGAAGCGTTCGATGTGGCCGCAGCGATGGCGTTCGTCACCGAGCGCGGGCTTCCCCGGCCGTGGCTCGTCGGCTGGTCGTTCGGCACGGAACTGGCGCTGAAGTACGGGCGCGACCACGACGTCGAGGGCGCTGTGCTGCTCTCGCCCCCGCTGCACCGCGCGACGCCGGATGAGGTCGCGGCGTGGCACGCGGACCCGCGCAAGCTCGTCATCCTCGTGCCCGAGCTCGACGACTATCTGCGACCGGATGCTGCCGCCGAGAAGTTCGCGAGCGTTCCGGACGCCGAGCTCATCGCCGTCGAGGGCGGCAAGCACCTGTGGGTCGGCGAGAACCAGACCCGGCGGGTGCTCACCGAGATCGTCGCCGCCGTCAACCCCGACGCGCTGCCCCTGCCCACCACGTGGGAGCCGGCCGAAGGCGCGTAGGGCAGCTAGCGCTCGTTCATCCGGGGTATGACCACCTGCCGATAGATGATGAGCAGGCTCGCGGCGACGGGGATGGCGATGAGCGCCCCGAGCAGGCCCAGCAGCGAGCCGCCGGCGAGGGCCGCGATGACCACGACCGCACCGGGTACCGAGACGGCGCGGTTCATGATGCGCGGCGAGACGATGTAGGCCTCCACCTGCATGTAGATGAGGTACCAGACGGCCGCCGTGATGGCGGTGGCGGGCGAACCGAGGCCCGGGATGAGGCACGTCAGCACGATGATGGTCGATCCGGTGAGGGTTCCCACCAGCGGAATGAGCGAGAAGAAGAACGCGACGACCGCGAGCACGGCGGGGAACGGCGCCTGGATGATCGTGAGGAAGATCGCGCTCAGGATGCCGTTGATGACGCCGAGGCTCAGCTGCCCGATGACGTAGTAGCCGACCGAATCGGTGATCTGCTCACCGAGGTCGACGAACCGCTCACGCTTGGATGCCGGGACGAGCTGGTAGACCGAACGCTTCAGGCTCGGGGTCGACGCCGTCAGGTAGATCGTGAGGATGAGCACGATGAATGCACCCATGAGGCCGGCGACGATCGTCATCCCGGCACCGATGACACCGCCGGTGATCGAACCCCAGTTGTCCATGAGCCAGGATTCGATGTTGTCGAGCACATCGAGGATGAACGCCGGATCCAGCCCGGGGAAGATCGACTGCAGCCAGGCCGTGGTCTCTTCGAGGAACTGGGGAAAGTCGCGGCTGAACAGGTAGTCGGAGATGACCTCGATGAGCTGTGCGATCTGGGCCAGGATGATCGGCAGCACGAGCAGCACGATCCCCGCGAACAGCGCCAGGACGAGGAAGATCGTGATGAGAACAGCCGCCCAGCGCGGCATCTTGCGTCGTTCGAGCCAGCCGACGATGGGATCCAGACCCAGGGAGAGGAACAGGGCGGTTCCGACGTAGAGCAGGATCGTCGACAGGTTCTCGATGCTCCCGATGAGCACCAGTCCGAGACCGACCCCCAGGGTCGCCACGAACGCCGTCCGGAATGGGTTGTGCACCTTCATCGTCGGCGGCCCGCCTTTCCTGCGATTGCTTCCGTAAGGATACGCAGTGCAGACCCTCAGCCACGGGATTGCTCCCTCTCGGAGGATGTCCAGCCGTGTTTCGCTAGTCTGAAATGTCGGATCGTGGGTTCGCCAGGCCAGGTGCGGACCCGGAAGAGGTGTGTTTCGTGCGTTTCGTATGGGCTGTGGCGGCGTTCGTCCTTGCCGCCGTGCTGATCGGCGCGGGCATCGCCCAGCGCACGGTCTTCCAGGGCCCGAAGACGACGACGACCGAGATATCGGTGAGCGAAGACGCGCCGTATCTGCTCGTCGACGGCAGCGTGCTCGGCGCGATGCCGGGCACCCAGACGCTGCGAACGCAGGGCCCCGGCGAGATCTTCGCCGCCTACGGCCGGACCTCCGACATGGTCTCGTGGCTTGCCGAGACCCCGTACAACAGCGTCACGCTCGACAGCGAGGGCGCCCCCGTCGTCGACCTCGTCGAACCCGAACCGCCGGTGGTCGATGAATCCGACGAGGCCACGGCCGAAGACGACGCTGCAGCAGAAGAGAGCGAGGCGGCGCCGGCACGATCGCCGATCGGATCGGATCTGTGGCTCGACGAGTTCCTCGAGAGCGACGTGCTGATCGCGCCGCTGCAGCTGCCGGCCGAAATGAGCGTCCTGGTCGCGACCGACGGCACGCAGCCCGCGCCATCCGCGGTGTCGATCTCGTGGCCCATCGACAACAGCACACCGTGGGCCGGACCCCTCATCGCCGTGGGCGGCATCTTCATGGCCGCCGGCATCGTCTTGTACATCCTCGGCATCCGACACGTGCGGCGCGCCCGCGGACCGCGACGCAAGGGACTGCCCATGCCCGTGACCGAGCCGATCGATCTCGCGCTGGAGGACCCCGACAAGGGCGTCATCTCCGCCGGCGAGCCGAAGCCCCGTGCTGTGGAGCGCGGGCGGCGCGCCTTCGCGGCGATTCCCGTCGTCACGATCTCCGCCCTGCTCTTCTCGGGATGCACCGCGGATGCCTGGCCGCAGCTGGGCGAGACGCCCACGCCCACCCCGACCCCGACGGTCATCGTTCCGGAGGGGCAGCAGTCTCCCGCCGTGACGAAGGCGCAGGCTGAGCGCATCCTGGCCCGCATCGGCGAGACGGTCGCCGAAGCGGACCAGGCGATGGACGCGGAGCTCGCTGCCACGCGACTGGACGGCGCCGTGCTGGCCACACGCGAGACGAACTACACCCTCCGGGGGGCGATCGCCGACTACGCGGCACCGCAGCCGATCATCACGAAGCCCGTCGAGATCCTGCTGCCGCAGGCCTACGACGGCTGGCCGCGATCGATCATGGCGGTCGTCGACGACGAGGCGTCCAAGACCTCGAGCATCATGATCATGACGCAGGCCGACCCCTGGGCGTCGTACAAGCTCACCTACCAGGCGAGCCTGGAGGCGGCGACGCTCATGCCGGATCTGGCCGCATCGTACGTCGGAGCATCGCAGATCCCGCCGGACTCGTCGTTTCTCATCATGGCTCCCGAAAAGCTCGCGGCGGCCTACGCCGACATCGTCGACAACGGTGAGGACAGCGAGTTCGCCGGCTTGTTCGAGCCCGAGGGAGACCAGTTCCGAACGAGCATCGCCGCCGACAGGCAGGCTCGTCTCGACGCGTTCAACCAGACCGCGACGAACACGGGAAGCCTCACGTTCGAGGCGGTCGCCGGCGCGCAGCCGCCGTTCGCGATCGCTACGCTCGAGAGCGGAGCAATCGTCGCTGTGAACATCCACGAAGTCGACACGGTCAAGCCGACCAATACCGACGCCGTGATCAAACTCGAGACGAACCCGACCGTGCAGACGCTCGCGGGCGCCGACCAGTCGTCGACGGGATTCAGCACGACCTACAGCGACCAGCTGTTCTTCTACGTCCCCGGCCAAGGCTCATCCGAGAAGATCCGTCTCCTCGGCTACGGCTCCGCCATCCTCGATGCGAAGGTGATCAGTTGACCAATCCCACTCCCGCCGCGGCACTGCGCGGCGCCGTCGACCTGTCCGCGCTGCGCAACCGGCCCGCCGCCCCCACCGCCGAGTCCGGCGATGCGCCTGCGGCGCCGTCGCTCGTCTTCGACGTGACCGATGCCACCTTCCCGCAGGTTCTCGAGCTCTCGCGCACGGTGCCTGTCGTCATCGACCTCTGGGCGGAATGGTGCGGACCCTGCAAACAGCTCGGACCGATCCTCGAACAGGTCGTCACCGAACTCGCCGGCAAGCTCGTGCTGGGCAAGGTCGACGTCGACGCCAACCCGCAGCTGGCGCAGGCCTTCCGGGCGCAGTCGATCCCGATGGTGCTCGCTCTCGTGGGCGGTCAGCCGGTACCCCTGTTCACCGGCGCCGTGCCCGAGCAGCAGGTGCGCGACGTCTTCGCCCAGCTGCTGCAGCTGGCGGCGCAGAACGGAGTGACGGGCACGGTCCCCGTCGCCGGTGCGGACGCCGACGAGGTCGCCCCGGCAGAAGAGGTCGAACCGCCGCTGCCGCCGCTGCACGCCGAGGCTTTCGCCGCGATCGAAGAAGGCGACTACCCGCGCGCGATCGCCGCCTACGAGCAGGCGCTGAACGAGAACCCCCGCGATGCCGATGCCCGTGCGGGCCTCGGTCAGGTGCGCCTCCTCGACCGGGTCAAGGACCTCGATCTGCAACAGGCGCGCGCCGAGGCCGCGGCTGCGCCCACGGGTGTCGCCGCGCAGTTCGCCGTCGCCGATCTCGATGTCACGGGCGGGCACATCGACGACGCGTTCGAGCGCCTGCTCGAACTGTTCGCGGCGCTGCCGTCCGACGAGCGCGGACCGGTGCGCGAGCGGCTTCTCGAGCTCTTCGACCTGGTCGGCGATGCCGACTCTCGTGTTCTGCGCGCCCGGGGGCGTCTGGCCAACCTGATGTTCTGACGCCGCGGTCAGCCACGTGTCGGCGTCGGGATGTGCGTGTCGGGCTCGTGGCGCAGCCACAGCACCCCGAGGGGCGGCAGTGCGAGCGAGGCGCGTCCTTCGGCATCGGCATGCACGACGCCTGCGTTGCCGACGCCCGAGCCACCGAACTCGTGCGCATCGGTGTTCAGAATCTCGTGCCAGACACCGTGTCCGGGCAGATCCAGCCGGTACCCGACGAGCGAAGCACCCGAGAAGTTGCACACGATCGCGACCGTCCGGCCGTGCCGATCCCGACGCGTGAACGCGATGACGTCGGGGTTCCACGTCGGACCGCCGATGCGTGCGAACGCGGACCCGTCGCTGTCGCGTGACCACAGCGCCGGCTCGGCCCGGTACGTGCGGTTGAGCGCACCGACGAAGGTCAGCAGCTGCGCGTGCGACGGCTGCTCCAGGATCCACCAGTCGAGCCCGCGGCCCTCGGACCACTCGGAGGGCTGACCGAACTCCTGGCCCATGAAGAGCAGCTGCTTGCCCGGATGGCCCCACATATAGGCCAGGTACGCACGCATGTTCGCCAGCTTCTGCCAGTGATCCCCGGGCATGCGGCCGAACAGACTGCCCTTTCCATGCACCACTTCGTCGTGGCTGATCGGCAGGACGTAGTTCTCGCTGAAGGCGTAGACGAACGAGAACGACAGTTCACCCTCGTGATGCGACCTGTGCATCGGGTCGCGGGCGATGTACTCGAGGGAGTCGTTCATCCAGCCCATGTTCCATTTGAACCCGAACCCGAGGCCGGCCTGATGGGTCGGCGTCGTCACGCCGGGGAAGCTCGTGGACTCCTCCGCGATCATCGCGATCCCGGGATAGCGCCGGTACGCCGTCGCGTTGACCTCCTGCAGGAACGCGATCGCTTCGAGGTTCTCCCGGCCCCCGTGCACGTTGGGCTCCCAATCGCCCGGCTCCCGTGAATAGTCGAGGTACAGCATCGACGCGACGGCGTCGACGCGCAGCCCGTCGACGTGGAACTCCTCGAACCAGTACAGGGCGTTCGCGACGAGGAAGTTGCGCACTTCGCGTCGGCCGTAGTCGAAGATGTAGGTTCCCCAGTCCCGGTGCTCGCCGCGGCGGGGGTCTGCGTGCTCGTACAGCGGTTCGCCGTCGAACCGCGCGAGGGCGAACGAGTCCTTGGGGAAGTGCCCCGGAACCCAGTCCATGATCACGCCGATGTCCGCCTGGTGCAGCTGATCGATGAGGTACCGGAGGTCGTCCGGCGTGCCGTACCGGCTCGTCGGCGCGTAGTAGCCCGTCACCTGGTAGCCCCACGACCCGCCGAACGGGTGTTCGGCCAGCGGCATGAACTCGACATGCGTGAAGCCGTGCTCGGTGACGTAGTCCACGAGCGGTTCTGCCGCGTCGCGATACGACAGCCCGGGGCGCCACGAACCCAGGTGCACTTCGTACACCGACATCGGCTCCGTCACGGGGGCTGTGCGGGCACGTCGGACCATCCAGTCGCGGTCCCGCCACGCGTAGGTCGACTCGGTCACGACCGACGCCGTGGCCGGGGGGACTTCTGCCCAGCGCGCCATCGGGTCGGCCTTCATGATCCATGCGCCGCCGCGCGTCAGGAGCTCGTACTTGTAGGCGGTGCCGGCGCCGAGGCCGGGAACGAAGAGCTCCCAGACACCGCTCGCGCCCATCGAGCGCATGGCGTGGCCCCGGCCGTCCCAGCCGTTGAAGTCGCCGACGACGCGGACGGCACGAGCGTTCGGAGCCCAGACGGCGAACGCGACCCCCGTGACGTCGCCGAGCGTGCGCACGTGCGAGCCGAGGACCCGCCACAGCTCTTCGTGGCGACCTTCGCCGATCAGATGCAGGTCGAGCTCGCCGAGAGTCGGTCCGTGCCGGTAGGGATCGTCGATGACGTGATCAGCACCGGATTCGTAGTGTGTGACCAGCTCATACGCCCCCGCAGAACCCCCGCGCGTGCCCTCCCAGATCCCGTTGCGCACGTGTTCGAGGGGAACGCGCGTACCGTCGCCGAACACCGCGGTGACGCTGCGCGCGAGCGGCCGGCGTGCGCGGACGACCCAGCCGGACGCACCCTCGTCGTCGGCCGCAGGGTGCAGACCCAGCACCCCGTGCGGGTTGTGATGCGAACCGGTCGCGACGGTGTCGAGGACGTGCTCGTCGATCATGTGCGCTCCGTGACGTGGAGGATGTGCACCGGTTCGGTGAATGCGTCGAGCCGCACGAAGTTGTGATCCGTCCAGGTCCACGTCGCGCCGGTCACGAGGTCTTCGACCTCGTAGGGCTCATTCGGTTCGACCCCCCACACGCGGGTATCCAGATGCACCGTCGTCTGACGTGCCGAGTGCGGATCGACGTTGACCACGACGATGATCGTGTCGCTGCGGCCGGTCGGCGTGAGCGCGGCATCCACGTGCTTGGCGTACACGAGGATCGCGTCGTCGTCGCTCCAGTGGACCGTGAGGTTGCGCAGCTGACCCAGCGCGGGGTGATCTCGCCGGATCTCATTGAGACGCGTGAGGAAGGGCGCGAGGGAGTCGCCGCCCGCTTCGGCCGCCGCCCAGTCGCGGACCTTCAGCTCGTACTTCTCGTTGTCGATGTTCTCTTCCGACCCCGGTCGCGCCACGTTCTCGTAGAGTTCGTAGCCCGCGTACACGCCGTACGCGGGTGCGGCCGTCGCCGCGATCGCCGCACGGATGCGATAGGCGGCACGTCCGCCGAACTGGAGGTACTCGGTGAGGATGTCGGGGGTGTTCACGAACAGGTTGGGGCGCAGGAAGTCGGCCGTGTCCTGACTGATCGAGGTGAGGAACTCCTCGAGCTCCTGCTTCGTGTTGCGCCACGTGAAGTAGGTGTAGCTCTGCTGGAATCCCACCGCCGCGAGGCCCTGCAGCGGGGCGGGGCGCGTGAAGGCCTCCGCGAGGAACACGACCCCCGGATGCCGCGTGGTCACGGCATCGATCAGCCACTCCCAGAACTGCAGCGGCTTGGTGTGCGGATTGTCGACGCGGAAGATCTCGACACCCTGTGCGATCCAGTGCTCGACGATGCGCAGGACTTCGGCGCGGATACCCTCGGGGTCGTTGTCGAAGTTGACCGGATAGATGTCCTGGTACTTCTTAGGCGGGTTCTCGGCGTAGGCGATCGTCCCGTCGGGAAGCGTCGTGAACCATTCCGGATGCTCGGTGACCCACGGATGGTCGGGTGAGGCCTGCAGTGCGAGATCGAGCGCGATCTCGACGCGCTCATCGCGGGCGGCGCGCACGAACGCCCGGAAGTCCTCGAGCGTGCCGAGGTCGGGGTGCACGCTGTCGTGGCCGCCTTCCGCGGCGCCGATGGCCCACGGCGAGCCCGGGTCGGTCGGTCCTGCCTCGAGCGTGTTGTTGGGCCCTTTTCGATTCCGCCTGCCGATCGGGTGGATCGGCGGCAGATACAGCACGTCGAAGCCCATCGCGGCGACGGCCGGAATACGCTCGGCCGCCGTGCGGAAAGTGCCGCTGCGTACTGTCCCATCGGGAAGGCGCACGGCGCCCTCCGACCGCGGGAAGAACTCGTACCAGGCGCCGACGCCGGCGCGCTCGCGTTCGACGAGCAGCGCGTGGTCGTCACCGATCGTGACGAGCGACATGAGCGGCCGTGCCTCGAAGAACCCGGCGATGTCGGAGTCTCGGACGATGTCGAGGGCCGCGGCATCCGTCGTCTCGGGGTCGCGCAGCGAGGCCGCCGCCACGCGCAGCGCGCGCCGTTCGGTGGCGGGCCTGGTCTTCTCGCCGGCGGCGCGGTCGAACAGCAGCGCGCCGCTCTCACGCATGAGGGGTGCGTCGACTCCCGCTGCGATCTTGAGATCGGCGGCGTGCCGCCACGTGCCGACGTCGTCGCCGAACGCCTCGAATCGGAAGGTCCACACGCCCTCTTCGAGGGGTGCGATCAGCGCCTCCCAGCGATCGAATCCGTCGCCGAGGGGGCGGAGCCTGTGCAGCGACATCGCGCCGGACGGGGTGCTGAGCCGGACATGGACCCCGATGCGGTCGTGCCCCTCGCGGAAGGCCGTCACGCGGAACGGCACGACTTCGCCGCGGAACGCCTTCGGACGGAAGCGGCCGCCGGGGACAGCCGGCGTGGGGAGCGAGAGCGGGATTCGCGCCGTCACGGTGTCGCGGTCCGGCGAGCCGTGCGCAGTCTCGCGCAGCGGGATCTCGTCGGCACTCCGCCAGGAGCGGGAGGGTTCGGTACGCGACGGCTTCACCACGGTTCGAACCTATCGAACCGCCTCCGCGCGCGACAGGCCTTCGCGGTGGGCGCCGGCCTACTCCGCGCGGAACAGCTGCATCGAGGTGCCCTCGAGCCGGACGGTCTCACCCGGCGCGTGCACGTCGTGCTCGCCGGCAGGGCGTTCGTCGACGCTCGACCAGAGCGACACGAATCGCGTGACCCCGTCGATGTGCGGAAGGGTCACGTCGATCGGTCGCTCGAACCCGTGGACCATGAGCAGGACGCGGTTGAGCTCTTCGGTCTCGGGTGTCGACGTCGCGACGTACTGCAGCGTGCGGTGCGCGGGATCGGTCCAGCGTTCGCCCGACATCGTCTCACCGTGCTCGTCGTACCACTCCATGACCGATGCCGAGGGCGTGTGCTCGCCGAGCCGCGCGAACCGGCTCGGTCGCAGCGCAGGGTTCTCGCGGCGCAGCTGCGTGAGCCGCCGCACGTGGGCGTGCAGGTCCTGCTGCCACGGGGCGTGCTCCCACGACAGCCACGTCAGGCGCGAGTCGTGGCAGTACGCGTTGTTGTTGCCGCGCTGCGTGCGCCCGAACTCGTCGCCCGCGGTGATCATGGGGATGCCCGAGGACAGCAGCAGCGTGCCCATCAGGTTGCGCATCGCCTTGCGGCGCGTCGCGAGGATGCCCTCGTCGTCGGTCGGCCCCTCGGCGCCGTGGTTGAAGGAGCGGTTCGTGTCGGCGCCGTCGCGGTTCTGCTCGCCGTTGCCGAGGTTGTGCTTGACGTCGTACGAGACGAGATCGCGCAGTGTGAAACCGTCGTGGGCCGTGACGAAGTTGACGCTCGCGAGCGGCCCGCGCTCGGCGCTGAAGGTGTTCGACGAGCCCGCGAGCCGTGTCGCGAAGCCCCCGATGCCGACCGGTGACGTTGAAGCGCGACGCGCGTAGTCGATGTCGCTCAACCAGAAGTTCCGGACCAGATCGCGATACCGGTCGTTCCACTCGTGCCAGCCGTCGCCGAAGTTCCCCGTCTGCCAGCCGCCCATGCCGACGTCCCACGGCTCGGCGATCTTCTTGACCCCCGCCAGCGCAGGGTCGTGCAGAATCGCCTGGAGCAGCGGATGGTCGGGGGTGAAGGCGTGGGATGCGTCGCGACCCAGGGTCGTGGCGAGATCGAACCGGAAGCCGTCGATCTGCACGTCGTTCGCCCAGTAGCGCAGCGAGTCCAGCACGAGTCGCGCGGCGGCATCCGTCGCGGTGTCGACCGAGTTGCCGCATCCGGTCACGTCGATGTAGGCGCCGTCCTCGCTCTGCCGGTAGTACGCGCGGTTGTCGATGCCGCGCAGGCTCGTGCGCGGGCCGCCGAGACCCTCTTCGGAGGTGTGGTTGAACACGACGTCGAGGATGACCTCGAGCCCCGCTTCGTGGAGGAGGCGGACCATGCCCTTGAACTCGCGGAGCACGGCCTCGGGCCCTTCGCGTCGGGCGTCTTCGCTCGCGTAGGCGGCATGCGGCGTGAAGAAGTTGACCGAATTGTAGCCCCAGTAGTTCGTGAGCCCGTGCTGCAGCAGACGCGGCTCGGTCGCGAACGCGTGGACGGGCAGCAGCTGCACGCTCGTCACGCCGAGGTCGACGAGGTGCTCGATCATGGCGGGGTTGCCGAGCCCCGCGTAGGTGCCGTGCAGCGCGGGCGGCACGGCGGGGTGCCGCTTCGTCAGGCCCTTGAGGTGGGCCTCGTAGATGACGGTGCGGTCCAGCGGCACGTGCGGCTTGCCGACTCCGCCCCAATCGAAGGCGCCGTCGATGACGACCGAGCGCCAGTCCTCGAAGCCCGCGCTGTCCAAGCCCCGCGAGTAGGGCTCGACCAGCAGCGTGCCCCGATTGAAGGTGTTGCCCGGCGCGTGCGGTCCGTCGACGCGGATCGCGTAGCGTGCGCCGGGGCGCAGCAGCGGCGTCGTCACGCTCCAGACGCCTCCGCCGAGGGGCGAGAGGGGCAGTTCGTCGGTGATCCAGTCCAGATCGCCGCTGTCGAACATCACGAGTTCGACGGCGTCGGCCGCGCCCGACCATACGCGCAGAGTGCCGCCGTCGGGTCCCTGCGTGACGCCGAGGCGGTCGAGTTCAGGACGCAGCAGGCCCGGTGAGGGCACGGCGGAGTCGGGAGCGTCCGGGTCATGCATGCGTTCTAGAGTAGTAACGCTCCGCCGGTGCCCGACGCGGGAAGGGAGGGGCCATGACGGTCTACCTCGATCACGCGGCGACGGCGCCGTTGCGCCCCGAGTCGCGCGAAGCGTGGCTGCGGGCTGCCGAGCTCGTGGGCAACGCGTCGTCGATCCACGGCGAGGGACAGGCCGCGCGGCGACTGCTCGAGGAGTCGCGCGAGCGGCTCGCCGTCGTCCTCGGCTGCGACGCCATCGAGATCGTGTTCACCTCGGGCGGCACCGAGGCCGTCAACCTCGGCCTCAAGGGCCTGTGGTGGGCGCGGGAGCCGGGTCGCGATGCGCTCGTGCTGCCCGACGGCGAGCACCACGCGACGATCGATGTCGCCGAATGGCTCGCCGCGGCGCAGGACGCCGAGATCCGACCGGTGTCCCTCGACGGATGGGGACGCATCCCGATCGATGCGTGGCGGCTCGCGCTGCCGCAAGCCGCCGTGGCGACCGCGCTCGTCGCGGCGAACGAGACGGGCACGCTCAACGATGCGGCGTCGCTCGCCTCGGCGGCGGCCGCGGCGGGTGTGCCTCTTCATCTCGACGCGATCGCGGCGTTCGGTCACGTTCCCGTCGCGTTCTCGACGTGGCGGGGGGATGCCGCGCCGGCGACCGGACTCGTCGCGCTCAGCGTGTCGGGCCACAAGATCGGCGCGCCGGTCGGCACGGGAGCGCTCGTGACCGCACGCACCGCCCGGATCGCGCCGCTCGTGCACGGGGGCGGGCAGCAGCGCCGCCTGCGCGCCGGCACGCAGGACGTCGCCGGTGCCGCGGCGTTCGCGACCGCGGCAGAGCTCGCAGCGGCTGAGATGAGGCGGGAGGCGGCGCGGCTCGCAGCGCTGCGCGACGACCTGGTTCGCGGCATCCGCTCGGCTGTTCCGACTGTCGAGCTGCTCGGTGATCCGGATGATCGCCTCCCCGGCAACGCGCACGTGCTGTTTCCCGGCGCCGCGGGCGAGACGCTGCTGTTCCTGCTCGACCAGCGCGGCATCGCCGTCTCGACCGGCTCGGCGTGCCAGGCGGGCGTCCCCGAGCCGTCGCACGTCGTGCGGGCGCTCGGTCGCAGCGACGCCGAAGCGAGAGAGGTGCTGCGCTTCACGCTCGGCCGCACGACGACCGCTGCCGACATCTCGGCCGTGCTCGCGGTGCTCCCCGAGGTCGTCGAACGGGCGCGCGCGGCGCGCTGAGCCGTACCCGGGCTCCACGTTGGATCTCCTGATCTCAGCGAACACCGATCGGCGAGCTCTTACACTGGAACGATGCGAATTCTGGCGGCGATGAGCGGCGGTGTGGACTCCGCCGTCGCGACCGCGCGCGCCGTCGAGGCAGGCCACGAGGTCGTCGGGGTGCATCTCGCGCTCTCGCGAGCCGGCGGCACACTGCGCACGGGAAGCCGCGGCTGCTGCACGATCGAGGATGCCATGGACGCGCGCCGCGCGGCCGACCGGCTCGGCATCCCGTTCTACGTGTGGGACTTCTCGGAGCGCTTCCGCGATGACGTCATCGAGGACTTCGTGTCCGAGTACCGCGCCGGTCGCACACCGAACCCGTGCATGCGCTGCAATGAGAAGATCAAGTTCGCCGCCCTCCTCGAGCGCGCGCTCGAGCTCGGCTTCGACGCCGTGTGCACCGGCCACTACGCGACGCTCGTCGACGGTGCCGACGGCCTCGAGCTGCACCGGGCATCGGATGCGGCGAAGGATCAGTCGTATGTGCTCGGGGTGCTGACGGCCCAGCAGCTCGCGCACACGTACTTCCCGCTCGGCGCCACTCCGTCGAAGGCGCTCGTGCGCGCCGAAGCGGAGGCGCGTGGGCTCACGGTCGCGCAGAAGCCCGACAGCCATGACATCTGCTTCATCCCCGACGGCGATACGCGCGGCTGGCTCGCCGAGCGCGTCGGCGCCGAGACCGGCGAGATCGTGGACCGCGAAGGTGCCGTCGTCGGTTCGCATGACGGTGCGCACGCCTTCACGGTCGGGCAGCGGCGAGGCCTCAAGCTCGGTGTGCCCGCACCCGACGGCAAGCCGCGGTTCGTCCTGGAGGTCAGGCCCGTCTCGAACACCGTTGTGGTCGGACCGAAGGAAGCCCTCGCGACCGCGCGCATCGGCGGCGACCGGTACACGTGGGCGGGTCGCCCGCAGGCCGCGGGGGAGTTCCCCTGCCACGTGCAGATCCGCGCCCATGCCGACCCCGTGCCGGCTGTCGCGGTACTCGACGACTCCGGTCTGACGGTCACGCCCGACACCCCGTTCGACGGCGTCGCCACCGGCCAGACCGCCGTGCTCTACGACGGCACCCGCGTCATCGGTCAGTTCACGATCGACCGGGCCGAGTCCGCCGTGCCCGTCGCGGGGTGAGAGGGCCGATCCTCGATGTCACCGACGACACGGGGCATGGACGGGATCGGGCAGGGCATCGGACAGGTCTTCCGGCCGCGTCGTGGGCTGCACCGGTGAGAACGGCCTGACCGGCGGTTCTGAGCATTCCGTTCGCGTCGGAGCCCGCTCGTAGACTTGCGGACGTGTCGGAGAACATCTCGCGAGAAGACGCCCGGGCTGAGGCTGAGCGCCTGACGGGGCTCATCCTCGATGCGAAGGACGCCTATTACGGGCGCGACACGTCGATCGTCGATGACGCCACGTACGACGGGTGGATGCGGAGCCTCACCGAGCTCGAGCGGCTCTATCCCGAGCTGCAGGGGCAGGACTCACCCACGCAGATGGTCGGTGCCGCTGAATCGACGGGCCTCGACACGATCGAGCACGCCGAGCGCATGCTCAGCCTCGACAACGTGTTCTCGATCGATGAGCTGCGGGAGTGGGCCGGCAAGACCCAAGCGGCGGTCGGTCGCGAGGTCGCGTGGCTCACCGAGCTCAAGATCGACGGACTCGCGATCAACCTGCGCTACGAGGACGGAGTGCTCACATCGGCGGCCACACGCGGTGACGGACGCGTCGGCGAGATCGTCACCGAGAACGCGGTGAAGGTCACGGGGATGCCCGCGCGGCTGACGGGCACCGGGCATCCGCCGATCGTCGAAGTGCGCGGCGAGGTCTTCATCCCGGTTGCCGCCTTCGAGAAGCTCAACGCGGCGCAGGCTGACTTCCGCGAGCGGGCATTCGCCGAGTCGCTCGCACGGTGGGACGCCCGCACGACCGCGAAGAAGCCGTTCGACGAGGAGAAGGCACGCATCGCAGCGGCCCGACGCTTCCCTTCCTTCGCGAATCCGCGCAATGCGGCCAGCGGCGGTCTGCGGCAGCAGCTCGGCAAGAAGGAAGGGCTCGAACTCGAAGCCGGCATCATCCGGATCGAGTCCCTCCGGCTCTATGTCCACGGCATCGGGGCGTGGTCGGAACCGCCGGTTGCGACGCAGAGCGAGGTCTACGGACTCCTCGCCGCTTGGGGGCTCCCCACCAGTCCGCGCACGAAGGTGTGCGACAGCATCGACGAGGTCGCCGACTTCGTCGCCCACTACGGCGAGCACCGTCACGATATCGAGCACGAACTCGACGGCATCGTCGTCAAGGTCGACAACCTCGCCGATCATGCCGAGCTCGGCGCGACGAGCCGCGCACCGCGCTGGGCCATCGCCTACAAATACCCGCCCGAAGAAGTCCAGACCACACTCCTCGACATCGTCGTCTCAGTGGGCCGCACGGGACGCGCCACACCGTTCGCCGTCATGGCGCCCGCGCACGTCGCGGGATCGGTCGTGCGTCAGGCGACGCTCCACAACAAGGACGTCGTGCGTGCCAAGGGCGTGCTGATCGGCGACACCGTCGTGCTGCGCAAGGCGGGCGACGTCATCCCCGAAGTGCTCGGGCCCGTCGTCGAGCTGCGGGACGGCACGGAGCGCGAGTTCGTCATGCCCGAGCGGTGCCCCGAGTGCGGGTCGCTGCTCGCCCCCGCGAAGGAAGGCGACATCGACCTGCGCTGCCCGAACACGAGATCGTGCCCGGCCCAGGTGCGCGGTCGCGTCGAGCACATCGGGTCGCGCGGCGCACTCGACATCGAGGTCCTCGGCGAAGTGACGGCCGCCGCGCTCACGCAGGCGGAGCCTCCGGCCGTCGCACCGCTTGTGACCGAGGCCGGTCTGTTCTCGCTGACGCTCGAAGACCTCGTGCCGATCTCCGTGATCGTTCGCGACGCCGAGACGGGCCAGCCGAAGATCGACGAGACTACGGGCGAGCCCGTGCGGCGCACGCCGTTTCAGAAGCTCGGGCCTGCGCAGTATCCGCCAGGGAGCGAACAGCTGGATGCCGCAGCCCGGCGTCGCGCGGGCATCCGCAAGGACCACCGAGAAGTCCTCCCGTCGGAAGCCGCGCTCAAGCTGCTCGCCGAACTCGAAAAGGCGAAGACGAAAGAGCTGTGGCGGCTCCTCGTATCTCTGAACATCCGTCACGTCGGCCCTGTCGCCGCCCGTGCGCTCGCGCAGTGGTTCGGGTCGCTCGACGCGATCCGTGACGCGAGCCTCGAAGATCTCGCCGCGGTGGAGGGCGTGGGCGACATCATCGCGGTGTCGCTGCGAGACTGGTTCGCCGTCGACTGGCACCGGGAGATCGTGCGGCAGTGGTCGGATGCGGGTGTCCGGTGGGCGACGCCGGGTCATCCGGGCCCGGGTGCGGTCTCGGCGGGCGGTGTGCTCGAGGGGCTCACGGTCGTCGCGACGGGATCGCTCGACGGCTTCACGCGCGAAGGCGCTCAGGAAGCGATCATCGCGGCGGGTGGCAAGGCCGCGTCGAGTGTCTCGAAGAAGACCGACTTCGTCGCGGCGGGCCCCGGCGCCGGATCCAAGCTCGCCAAGGCGGAGGACCTCGGCGTGCGCATCATCGATGCGGCGCAGTTCCGCATCCTCGTCGAGCAGGGGCCCGCCGCCCTCGACGTGCTCGACCCCGACGCGGGGTAGCGGCACGAGCCTGTGTCGTAGGTATGGTCTCCTCCTCTGCCATCGAGAGAAGAGGGGCATCGGACGCGGATACTCGCGCACGACGGCTGGAGACATTGCACAAGCTCATGGAGTCCGAGTGATCTTCGTCTCGGCGCTGGGCGGCGGCTGCGACTAGGAGCCGGACGTGAGGGTGAGCAGCCGGTCCCGCACCTGCCTGCGTAGCACCTTGCCGATGAGGGACTTCGGCAGTTCATCGACGACGAAGACACGGCGGGGCACCTTGTAGGGCGTGAGGATGCCGCGAGCGAACTCCCGGATCGCGTCCACATCGACGTCCTCGCCGCCGTCCACGACGATCGCCGCGACGACCTCTTCGCCGGAGTGTTCGCTGGGCAGCCCGACGACGGCGGCATCCTCGACCTGGGGATGCTGACGCAGGGCGATCTCGACCTCGGTCGGAGCGACGTTGAAGCCGCCCGTGATGATGAGCTCCTTGATCCGGTCGACGATGCGCACGAAGCCGGCATCGTCGATCTGGACGATGTCTCCCGTGCGGAACCACCCGTCCGCGAAGACCCGTTCGGTCTCCTCGGGCTTGCCGTAGTAGCCCTGGAACACCTGGGGTCCGCGGACGATCAGTTCGCCGCGCTCGCCCGGCGGGACGTCGACGGTCGGCTCGTCGGGATCGACGACGCGCGCTTCGGTGCCGGGCAGCGGAAGCCCCACCGTCCCCGGCACGCGGTTGGCGGCGACGGGATTGGCCATGAGGACGGGCGAGCATTCGCTCAGGCCGTATCCCTCGACCAGATAGCCGCCCGTGGCCTCCTCGAACGGCACGACGAGTTCGTGCGGAAGCGCCATCGCGCCCGAGATCGCGACCTCGGTCCCCGCGAGCGAGACGCCCCTCTCTCGCGCGGCTGCGAGCAGCCGGTCGGCGATCGGCGGGACGAGCGGCAGGAAGGTCGCGGGGTGCTTCTTCGTGACCTCGAGCACCATGTCGGGGTCGAACCGTGGGAACAGCACGAGCCGCGCGCCCATCGACATCGCGAAGGTCAGACACAGCGTCAGCCCGTAGGCGTGGAACATGGGCAGCACGGCGTACACGACGCATCCGGGACCCCGCACGATGGACGGCACCCAGGCGCGCGCCTGCGCGGCGTTCGACAGGAGGTTCCGGTGCGTCAGCGCGGCCCCCTTGGGGGTGCCGGTCGTGCCGCTCGTGTACTGGATG
Source organism: Microbacterium sp. NPDC055910 (assembly GCF_042271185.1). NCBI lineage: Bacteria > Bacillati > Actinomycetota > Actinomycetes > Micrococcales > Microbacteriaceae > Microbacterium > Microbacterium sp. NPDC055910. The sequence goes on along the minus strand of NZ_JBHJZS010000008.1, from coordinate 59,419 downwards.
AGCGCGAGGTCGTCCGTACCGGGCCGCGGATGCGTCGCCGGCAGCGGCGCGGAGGCGACGACCTGATCCCAGGGGATGGTCCCCGATACGCGTTCGTGAAGAGCCGTCCGGGCCTCGCGGGCCTTCGCGATCGGCAGCTTGAGAGCGAGACGCGTCGCGAACGGCATGGCCTTCGTGACGTCGACCGAGACGATCGAGCTCACGGAGAGGTCGGCCGGGAACTCCTGCACCGTCGCGACGACCTTCGACCACACGATGGCGTGTTTCGCGCCGTGGTCCTCGAACTGCTTGCGCAGCTCTCGCGGCGTGTAGAGCGGATTGTGCTCGACGACGACGGCGCCGAGCCGCAGGATCGCATAGAACGCGACGATGTGCTGCGGGCAGTTGGGCAGCACGATCGCGACGGGGTCACCCGCGCGCACCCCCAGCGCTTTGAGTCCCGCCGCCGCGCGCTCGATCTGCTCGTGCATGTGCCGGTAGCTCGTCTCGCGTCCGAAGAACTGCAGGGCGACGGCATCCGGATAGTCCCGCACCGACGCGTCGACGATGTCGACGAGCGAGCCGGAGACGGGATCGAGGTCGGCAGGCACTCCCTCGGCGTAGCTGGCGATCCACGGGCGGGGCGGGTTGTATGTCGTCACGGCGGACAGCCTATTCCGGTCGGGTGCGCGCCGCGCGCGCTCGTAGGATGGAGGGGTGTCGGAAATCACCCCAGATCTCGTGCGCCATCTCGGCGTGCTCGCCCGCATACAGCTGAGCGACGAGGAGGTCGAGCGCCTCACGGGTCAGCTCGACGTCATCGTCGACAACATCGCGAAGGTGTCGCAGGTCGCGACGCCCGACGTGCCCGCGACGAGTCACCCCGTTCCGCTGCAGAACGTCTTCCGCTCGGATGTCCCCGGCGACATGCTGACGATCGCTCAGGTGCTCCAGAATGCTCCGGATGCCGCGGACGACCGCTTCCGCGTCACGGCGATCCTGGGGGAGGAGCAGTGAGCGACCTCACGCGGCTGAGCGCCGCAGACCTCGCGGCCCGGATCGCCTCGGGCGACGTGTCCAGCGTCGAGGTGACGCAGGCGCACCTCGACCGGATCGCGGCCGTCGACGGCGATGTGCACGCGTTCCTGCATGTCAGCGATCACGCGCTCGATGTCGCGGCCGACATCGACCGTCGCCGTGCGGCGGGGGAGCGGCTCGGACCCGTCGCGGGCGTCCCGCTCGCGATCAAGGACGTCCTGGTGACGACCGACATGCCGTCCACGAGCGGCTCGCGCATCCTCGAGGGCTACATGTCGCCCTACGACGCGACCGTCGTCGCGCGTTCACGCGCGGCGGGACTCGTGCCGCTCGGCAAGACGAACATGGACGAGTTCGCGATGGGCTCCTCGACGGAGCACTCCGCGTACGGACCGACGCGCAACCCCTGGGACCTCGAGCGGATCCCGGGTGGATCCGGCGGAGGGTCCGCCGCGGCCGTCGCGGCGTTCGAAACGCCGCTCGCGCTCGGCTCCGACACCGGCGGATCGATCCGTCAGCCCGCACACGTGACGGGCACCGTCGGCATGAAGCCCACGTACGGCGGCGTGAGCCGCTACGGTGCGATCGCACTGGCCTCTTCACTCGACCAGGTCGGGCCCGTCACGCGGACGGTGCTGGATGCCGGACTCCTCCACGACGTCATCGGGGGACATGATCCCCACGACTCCACGTCGCTCACGGATGCCTGGCCGTCGTTCGCCGATGCCGCCCGCGAAGGTGCATCGGGCGACGTCCTCAAGGGGCTGCGCGTCGGCGTCATCCGGGAGCTTCCCGACAGCGGCTTCCAGTCGGGTGTCGCGGCGTCGTTTCGGCAGGCGCTTGCGGCGATGGAGGCGCAGGGCGCCGAGATCGTCGATGTCAGCGCGCCCCACTTCGAGTACGGCGTCGCCGCCTACTACCTGATCCTCCCCGCCGAGGCGTCGAGCAACCTCGCGAAGTTCGACTCCGTGCGCTTCGGCATGCGGGTCACGCCGCACGCATCCGCGACGGTCGAAGAGGTCATGGCCGCCACGCGTGAAGCCGGCTTCGGCGACGAGGTCAAGCGCCGCGTCATCCTCGGCACGTACGCGTTGTCGGCCGGCTACTACGACGCCTACTACGGCTCGGCGCAGAAGGTCCGCACCCTCATCCAGCGCGACTTCGACGAGGCGTTCGCGCAGGTCGACGTCATCGCGACGCCCTCCGCACCGACGACGGCGTTCAGGCTCGGTGAGAAGATCGACGACCCGCTGCAGATGTACCTCAACGACGTGACGACGATCCCGGCGAACCTCGCGGGCGTGCCGGGCATCTCGATCCCATCCGGTCTCGCGGCCGAGGACGGCCTGCCCGTCGGCATCCAGTTCCTCGCCCCGACCCGCGAGGACGCGCGCCTGTACCGAGTGGGGGCCGCCGTCGAGGCGCTTCTCGTGGATTCCTGGGGTGGACCGCTTCTCGACAGAGCACCGTCCCTCGATGCGAGCGGAGGTGCTCTCTGATGGCGAAGGCCAAACTGATGGATTTCGACAAGGCGCTTGAGCAGTTCGAGCCGGTGCTCGGCTTCGAAGTGCACGTCGAGCTCAACACCGAGACGAAGATGTTCTCGTCGGCGGCGAACCCTGCGAACTCCGCGAACCACGACGCGGCGCCGAACACGCTCGTCGCTCCCGTGGACATGGGCCTGCCGGGGGCGATGCCGACCGTCAACGAGACCGCCGTGCGCTACTCGATCAGCCTGGGGCTCGCACTCGGCTGCTCGATCGCACCCTCGAGCCGGTTCGCGCGGAAGAACTACTTCTACCCCGATCTGGGCAAGAACTACCAGATCTCGCAGTACGACGAGCCGATCGCGTTCGAGGGGTCCGTCGACATCGAGCTCGCCGGCGGCGACATCGTCACCGTCCCGATCGAGCGCGCGCACATGGAAGAGGATGCCGGCAAGCTGACGCACGTCGGCGGGGCGACCGGCCGCATCCAGGGCGCCGAGTACTCGCTCGTGGACTACAACCGCGCCGGAGTGCCGCTCGTCGAGATCGTCACGAAGCCGATCTTCGGCGCCGAGCACCGTGCGCCCGAGATCGCGAAGGCCTACGTCGCGACGATCCGCGACATCGTGATCTCGCTGGGCATCTCGGAGGCCCGCATGGAGCGGGGCAATCTGCGCTGCGACGCGAACGTGTCGCTGCGCCCCCGGGTCGCGGCCGGTGAGCCCGCCGCACCGCTCGGCACGCGCACCGAGACGAAGAACGTCAACTCGATGCGCTCCGTCGAGCGGGCCGTCCGGTACGAGATCCAGCGTCAGGCCGCGATCCTCGCGGCGGGCGGCACGATCACGCAGGAGACCCGCCACTGGCACGAGGACACCGGCACGACCTCTCCGGGTCGTCCGAAGTCGGACGCCGACGACTACCGCTACTTCCCCGAGCCGGATCTGCTGCCCGTCGCCCCGTCGCTCGAGCTGATCGACGAGCTGCGCGCAGCGCTGCCCGAACCGCCGGCCGTGCGTCGCCGGCGTCTGAAGGGCGATTGGGGCTTCACCGACCTCGAGCTTCAGGACGTCGTCAACGCCGGACTCCTGGCCGAGGTCGAGGCCACGGTCGCCGCCGGCGCGTCTCCCGCCGCCGCGCGCAAGTGGTGGACGGGCGAGCTCTCGCGCGTCGCGAACGCCGAGGGCAAAGAGCCCGCCGAGCTCGTCGAGCCCGCGGCGGTCGCCGAGCTGCAGACGCTCGTCGACGCGGGCACGCTCACCGACAAGCTCGCTCGTCAGGTGCTCGAGGGCATGATCGCGGGAGAGGGTACGCCGCAGCATATCGTCGATGCGCGCGGCCTCGCCGTCGTGTCCGACGACGGTGCGCTCATCGCCGCCATCGACGACGCGCTCGCCGCGCAGCCGGACGTGCTCGCCAAGATCCGCGACGGCAAGGTGCAGGCCGCCGGTGCCGTGATCGGCGCCGTCATGAAGGCCATGCGAGGACAGGCGGATGCCGCGCGGGTGCGCGAGCTGATCCTCGAGCGCGCGGCAGGATGACCATTCTCCTCGGGCGCCGGATGTCGGTGCCCGAGGAGAGAATGGACGCATGGGGCGAGGCGACGGCAGCGGACGGATGGTGTCACCGCAGGGTGCGGATGACACCGGCACCGGCATCCTGCATGTCGACATGGACGCCTTCTACGCGGCCGTCGCCGTGCTCGATGATCCGACGCTCGCCGGCAAGCCGATCATCATCGGCGCACCCGAGAGCCGCTCGGTCGTCTCGAGCGCGTCCTACGAAGCACGCCGCTTCGGGGTGCGCTCGGCGATGCCGGTCGGGCAGGCGCTCCGGCTGTGTCCCACGGCGATCGTCGTGCCGCCGCGCTTCGACCGCTACCTCGCGCTTTCCGCGCAGGTCATGGGCGTCTTCCGCGATGTCACACCGCTCGTCGAGCCGCTGTCGATCGACGAGGCCTTCCTCGACGTGCGCGGTGCGCGAAGGCTGTGGGGCAGTCCCGGAACGATCGCTCGGATGCTGCGCGCCCAGGTGCGCGCCGAGACCGGCCTGACGTGCTCGATCGGCGTCGCCGCCACGAAGCACATCGCGAAGATGGCGTCGACCCTGTCCAAGCCCGACGGCCTGCTCATCGTGACCCCTGCCGATACCGCGGCGTTCCTGGCGCCGCGCCCCGTACGAGCGCTGTGGGGCATCGGCCCCAAGGCGGGCGACGCGCTCGAACGCCGCGGCATCCGCACCGTCGCCGATGTGCTCGAAGAGCCGCGGGAGGTGCTCGATCGCGCTCTCGGCCCGGCGCTCGGCGATCGCCTGTGGCATCTCGCACGAGGGATCGACCCGCGCCCGATCGACACGACACGGGTGGAGAAGAGCATCGGGCACGAAGAGACCTTCCGCGACGACATCGCCGACGAGACGATTCTGAGAGCCGAGCTGCGTCGCCTCGCCGATCGCGTGGGTGCGCGTCTGCGGCAGCACGGATGGGAGGCGTCGACCGTGTCGATCAAGGTGCGCTTCGCCGACTTCACGACGGTGACGAGGTCTCAGACGCTCGCCGAGCCCACGGCCGTCGGGCAGCGGATCGGCAGCGCCGCTCACGACCTGTTCGCCGGTGTCCACCGGGGCCTTCCGGTGCGGCTCGTGGGCGTGCGCGCAGAGAAGCTCAGCCCCTCGGGCTCGGGCGCACCCGCCCTGTGGGATGACGACGACGGATGGCGGCGGATCGAAGGCGCACTCGACGGAGCCGCGACGAAATTCGGCCGGAACGCGATCACGCGGGCGACTCTGCTCGGTGCGCGCCGAGACGGCGGCTCCCAGCCCTCGCACCCTCGACCGCCGTCGGCGTCGTGATCCGGCTCTGGGCACGATCGACGCGGGCGGGTAGCGTGGAGGCATGCCCAACATCGCTCTCGAACTCTCCAAGCAATCCGTCTCGCTCGGCGTGAAGAGCGCCTATGGCGAACCCCAGGACGTCAACGGTGTCACGTTCATTCCGGTCGCTCTGACGTGGTCCGGGTTCGGCGGCGGCTCCGATGACGAGGGGAACGGCGGCGGCGGAGGCGGCGGCTATTCGGTCCCCGTGGGCGCCTATGTCCGCAAGGGCGACGACCTGCGCTTCGAGCCGAACCTGGTTTCGCTGCTGGCGGTCGCGATCCCGTTCGTGTGCGTCGCCGGGCGTGCGCTCAGCCGTGTCATCCGCGCCCTCAAGAAGTAGCACCGACGTCGTCGGCCGGGCGCTGACCGCTGCGACATCACGGATCCTGCAGGCCGTCGAGGCGATCGAGGCGCCCAACCCCGTCATCCTCATCGACGGACGCAGCGGCGCCGGCAAGTCGTCGCTCGCGCTGCGCACCGCCGCGGAGTGGCCGGGCGCGGGCCGTGTGCAGCTCGTCGCGCTGGATTCGCTGTATCCCGGTTGGGACGGACTCGAGCTCGGCGTCGAACGCGCACGTGTCGACATCCTGCGCCCGCACGCGCGGGGCACGATCGGGACCTGGAACCGGTGGGACTGGCACGAAGAGCGTGAGGCCGAAGCCCATGCCGTCGACCCGGCCCTTCCGCTCATCATCGAGGGCGCCGGCATCCTCACGCCCGGAACGGCGCTCCTTGCCGATGTCCGCGTGTGGTGCGAATCGCCCTCGGTATCACGCCGTCGACGGGCGCTCGAGCGCGACGGTGACAGCTACCGGCCGCACTGGGAGCGATGGGCGGAGCAAGAGCAAGCCCACATCGAACGCAACGACCCGGCCGCGCTCGCGACAGTCCGCGTCGAGATTCCCTGACCGCTCAGCCCCCGTCGACGGCGCGGACGAGCCCGTCGAGTCGGTAGCCGAGCCAGTCGTAGATACCGAATCGCGGATCCTCGGGGTGGTGGTCGTCTTCGTCGCTGATGTCGAGGCGCGTCGCGAGCACGAGGCGCACCGCCGACAGCGTACGCAGCCATGCGCGCGCCTCGTCGGGATCGAGGCGGAGCTCGACGGCTTCGACGAGGCGAGGATCCTCCGGATCCTCGGGCAGCTCGCCGATCGCGGCGAGAGAGGCGAGGACGACCGTCGCGTCCTCGGAGCGCCGGGCGAGCAGTTCGCGTTCGGTGAGCGAGCGGAACTCTCTCGCTGCCTCCGGGTCGGAGTACGCATCGGGGACGAGGCGGCGAAGCGCGGGGTCTCCGACGACGTCGCTCTCGGCGAGCAGCCGGTCGAACTGGTTCACGAGGTCGGCGAGGTGCGCCCCTTCGATGCGGGCGAGTTCGAGAACGATCGTCCGTTCGGTCATGGTGCCTCCCGGATCGTGGCCCACAGGCCGTAGTCGTGCATGGCCTGCGTATGCAGCTCCATCTGCTCGCGCGCCCCCTCGGCCACGACCGCATGACCGTCGTGGTGCACCGCGAGCATGAGCCGTTCCGCCTCGCTCCGCGCATAGCCGAAGTACTCACGGAAGACGTGCGTGACGTAGCTCATCAGATTGACCGGATCGTTCCACACGACCGTCTGCCACGGGCGCGGACGGTCGACCAACTGCTGTGACGTGGGGGAGCGGTCGGTGTCGGGCAGAACCGTCGGGGTCTTCACGCCCACCCCAGTTCGTGCAGCCGATCGTCGTCGATGCCGTAGAAGTGGGCGATCTCGTGGACGAGGGTCGTGTGGATCTCATCGCGCAGTTCGTCGAGCGTCTCGCACGTGATCAGATGCGGCTCGCGGTAGACGATGATCCGATCGGGGAGCTCACCGCCGCCGTACTGGCCGCGCTCCGTCAACGCCCATCCGTCGTACAGACCGAGCAGATCGAGACTGCCGTCCTCGGGCCGATCTTCGACGACGAAGACGACATTGTCGAGGCCGTCGACCATCTCATCGGGCAGCCTGTCGAGCTCGTCCACGACGAGTTCCTCGAATGCCGCGGCATCCATCTCCATACGATGCCCCATGGCCTCGCTTCTCTTGGGGTGAGTAACGGGGCTCGAACCCGCGACATCGGCCACCACAAGGCCGCGCTCTACCAACTGAGCTATACCCACCATGTCTCCCGCTTTCGCGAGCAACCAGAAGATTCTCTCATACCTCCGACGAGAATGACGAAACGGCCGCGGCCGCAGCGGCACGCGCGTCGTCGCTCGTCGGGCCGGGCTCGGGAACGAACACCGCCCGCCGATAGTAGACGAGCTCGCGAATCGATTCGAGGATGTCGGCCAGGGCGCGGTGACCGCCGTCCTTGGCCGGCGCGTGGATGTATGCGCGCGGATGCCACCGTCGTGAGAGCTCCTTGATGCTCGAGACGTCGACGTTGCGGTAGTGCAGCCATCGATCGACTCGGGGCATGTACTTCGCGAGGAACATGCGGTCGGTGCCGATCGTATTGCCGGCGAGGGGCGCTTTGCCCTGCTGCGGCACGAACCGCTGGATGTATTCGAGAGCCTGGAACTCCGCGTCGGCGACGGAGACGCCGCCGGGGATCTCGGAGAGCAGGCCCGACTTCTCGTGCATCGCGGTGACGAAGTCGTTCATGTGCTCGAGCGCCGAGGCATCGGGCTTGATGACGATGTGGAAGCCCTCGTCGAGGGGTCGCAACTCGAAGTCCGTCACGACGATCGCGATCTCGACGAGTTCATCGACCTCGAGATCGAGACCGGTCATTTCGCAATCGATCCAGACAAGCCGGTCATTCTCAGAGGCACCCACCATGGGACCCATCCTAATGACGGGACGGACACTCGATTTCGGCCCCCCAGAGGTGATTCGAACACCTGACCGGCGGATTAGAAGGCCGCTGCTCTATCCACTGAGCTACTGGGGGTCAACGTCATCAAGGGTAGCGGCCGCTCACAGCGGCCGGGAATCGGCGGATGCGCTGGTTCTTTCCCCGCGGGCGGCGTAGCGTCTGGTGCATCGGAAGGAGTTCGATGATGAGCACGACCGAGACATCACACGCATTGTGGGTCGCATACGGTGCCGGCGGAGTGGTCGGCAGCATCCGCAAATCCGACGAGGGGTACACCGTCACGATGGCCGGAGCGCCCGCTGCCGCCGGAACATACCCTTCGATGGATGTGGCGAAGCAGGCGCTGCACGCCCGGATGGCACCGGGGAGTGACTGGCCGAAGTTCCTCGAGCACTGAGCGGCGCTCAGGGCGAAGGAGGAAGCGCCTCGTCTGCCGTGAGCGTGGTGGTCGCCCGCGTGCCGCGGGCCGGGCGACGGGTGTCCAGCAGCGGAAGGGCGACATGCACGAGGGGGCCGATGAGAACGGCGAACAGGACCGTCCCAAGCCCGACCGTGCCGCCCAGCAGCCACCCCACGAACAGCACCGTGAGTTCGACGGCGGCGCGGCACACCCAGATGGGCCAGCGCAGCCGCGTGTGCATGCCGGTCATCAGACCGTCGCGCGGACCCGGTCCGAAGTGGGCGCCGATGTACAGCCCCGACGCGAGCGCCACGAGCAGGATGCCGGCGAGCAGGACGGCGATCTGCGCGAGCAGCCCCTCGATCGGCGGGACGACGGTGAGGACCGCCTGCATGCTGGTGCCGACGACGAGGATGTTCGCGATCGTGCCGACCCCCGGCTTCTGACGCAGCGGGATCCACAGCAGCAGCACGAGAAAACCGAGCAGATTCGTGATCCAGCCGATGCCGACGCCGGTGTGGATCGAGATGCCTTCGGCCAGGACGGTCCACGGGTCGACACCCAAGCCCGCCTGAACGGTGAGCGCGCACCCGGCACCGTAGAGCAGCAGCCCGATGAGCAGTTGGATGACGCGGCGTGGCACAAGCACCATCCAACCCCATATTCGTGCGCCCGGAGCGGTCAGCGCGTGTAGCGCAGGCAGTCCAGGGCGTCGTCTATCGACCAGAAGTCGCCGAGGTCGCGGAAGGCGCGCGAGCCGACGTGGAACCGACGCGCACGGTAGCGAGTGCCCCCCGTACTGTTCCGTGCCTGGACGTGACCGATGACGCGGCCCGTCGGATCGAGGACGCGCCAGAGCGCGGGCGCGGCGGATGCGAGTCGGAGCGGGGTGGGCCGACGCGGACGCGGAGCGACCGCGACCGGTGGGTGGAGCTGGATGGACATGTGCTCTCCCTTCCTCCGTCGAACATAGATGCGACCTCGGACATCGCCGTGGCGGTCCGATTCCTCCCCAGGTGGGGACGCTCGCCGTTCTCTCCCCAGATCCGGCGGCCCCGCGGAGGACGCGGTTCGCGCGGACCAAGGTGGGACAGCAGTGGTGCCGGCCGGGCACGCCGGCACCACTGCGAGCCAACCGACCAAGGCTCCGAGCAGAGGAGAAGAAATGAACGGAACGACCATCACGGTCGCGGGGAACATCGCGACGGATCCGGAGCAGCGAAGCACAGCGGGCGGCGTCCCCTACACGCGATTCCGAATCGCGTGCGGGGAACGTCGTCGTGACAAGACGACCGGCGAATGGGCTGACGCGGGTACCAACTGGTACACCGTCTCGGTCTTCCGATCACTCGGCGAGAACGCCGCGCGGTCCCTGCGGAAGGGGCAGCGCGTCCTCGTGTCGGGAAGGCTGCGCATCCGAAACTGGGAGACTGCGCAGAACCACGGGACAGAGGCCGAGATCGACGCCGAGGCGATCGGTCACGATCTGCGCTGGGGGACGACGACGTTCGAGAAGACGGCCCACGCCGGCGGCGCACCGTCGTCGCCATCGCGCGAATGGGAGAATCCATCCGTTCCGCGCACGGACGACGCCGTCGACGCGGGCTGGCCGCTGGTCACCGTCCCGGCGGGAGACACCGCGGAATCCCACGAAGAGGTGCCCTACTGAGCCGCCGACGGCCGCCGGGGACGGCGCCTCTAGACTGTTCCGGTGCCCCGATCCACTCAGAAGGACTCTGTTCGAGTCCGCCGTGCGACGGCGACAGCGGCCGCGGTATGCGCCGGTCTGCTGGTGCTGAGCGGATGCACCGACACCGCCCCCGCCCCGGTTGAGTCGGCGACGGGGAGTGCGCCCCCGACACCGACCGAGACGCCGACGCCCGACGCGGTCGTGTTCCTTCCCGACGGCACAGCCTCGGACAATCTGCCGATCTTCCGCCAGGTCGTCGAGGCCGTGTGGGCGGGGGAGCACAACGACGCGGGCCGCGCCTACATCGACGCGCTCACCGCGGCCGGATTCGACAGGGCGGCGATGGAGGTCACGGAGGACCTCTCGACCGTCGGGCACCGCGCCGAGAGCCTGCAGTTCTCGGTGCTGTGGGGATCCGAATGTCTCATCGGGCAGGTCGGTCCCGCGACCGGCGATCCCGTCGCCACGGTCGTCGACGCACTGGCCGAAGGCGGATGCCTCATCGGGCGCACGCGGCCGATCGACTGGTGACCTGCTCACGGCCGGTAGGCTGGGGGGCTGACGTCCGCAGTCCAAGGAGAGCAGGATTCGCATGGCTGAGTACATCTACTCGATGGTCCGCGCCCGCAAGGCGGTCGGCGAGAAGCTGATCCTCGATGACGTGACGATGGCGTTCCTCCCCGGAGCGAAGATCGGCATGGTCGGCCCCAACGGGGCCGGAAAGTCCACGATCCTCAAGATCATGGCGGGCCTGGACACGCCGTCCAACGGCGAGGCGAAGCTCAGCCCCGGGTTCACGGTCGGCATCCTCATGCAGGAGCCCGAACTCGACGAGTCCAAGACGGTGCTGGAGAACATCCAGGACGGCATCGCGATCAAAGCGAAGCTCGACCGGTTCAACGAGATCTCCGCGCTGATGAGCGACCCCGATGCCGACTTCGACGCGCTGCTGGCCGAGATGGGCACGCTGCAGGAGGAGATCGACGCCGCTGACGCCTGGGACCTCGACTCGCAGCTCGAGCAGGCGATGGACGCGCTGCGCACGCCCCCCGGCGATGCGTCGGTCTCGAACCTGTCCGGCGGTGAGAAGCGTCGGGTCGCGCTGACCAAGCTGCTGCTGCAGAAGCCCGACCTGCTGCTGCTGGACGAACCGACGAACCACCTCGACGCCGAGAGCGTGCTGTGGCTCGAACAGCACCTGCAGAAGTACACCGGCGCCGTCATCGCCATCACGCACGATCGCTACTTCCTCGACAACGTGGCGGAATGGATCGCCGAGGTCGACCGCGGTCGCCTCATCGGCTACGAGGGCAACTACTCGACGTACCTCGAGAAGAAGCGCGATCGGCTCGAAGTGCAGGGCAAGAAGGACGCCAAGCTCGCCAAGCGACTCGCCGACGAGCTGGAGTGGGTCCGCTCCAACCAGAAGGGCCGCCAAGCCAAGTCCAAGGCGCGCCTGGCCCGTTACGAGGAGATGGCCTCCGAGGCCGAGCGCACGCGCAAGCTCGATTTCGAGGAGATCCAGATCCCGCCGGGCCCGCGACTCGGCGGCGTCGTGATCGAGGCGAAGAACCTGCAGAAGGGGTTCGACGGCCGCTCGCTCATCGACAACCTGAGCTTCAGCCTGCCGCCCAACGGAATCGTGGGCGTCATCGGGCCCAACGGCGTCGGGAAGACGACGCTGTTCAAGACGATCGTCGGCCTCGAGCCGCTCGACGGCGGCCAGCTCAAGATCGGCGAGACCGTCAAGATCAGCTACGTCGACCAGTCGCGGGGGAACATCGACCCGAACAAGACCCTGTGGGAGGTCGTGTCCGACGGACTGGACATCATCACGGTCGGAAAGATCGAGATCCCGTCGCGCGCGTACGTCTCGAAGTTCGGGTTCAAGGGCCCTGACCAGCAGAAGAAGGCCGGCGTGCTCTCGGGTGGCGAGCGAAACCGACTCAACCTCGCTCTCACGCTCAAAGAGGGCGGCAACCTCCTGCTGCTGGACGAGCCGACGAACGACCTCGATGTCGAAACGCTGCAGTCGCTCGAGAACGCGCTGCTGGAGTTCCCCGGCTGCGCCGTCGTGATCACGCACGATCGCTGGTTCCTCGACCGCATCGCGACCCACATCCTCGCGTACGAGGGAACCGAAGAGAACCCGGACAACTGGTACTGGTTCGAGGGTAACTTCGACGCGTACGAGCAGAACAAGATCGAGCGCCTCGGGCCCGACGCGGCCAAGCCGAACCGCTCGGCATACCGCAAGCTCACGCGTGACTGACGCCGCCGGTCTCGGCCGAGTGCACATCCCGATCCATCTGCGGTGGGGAGACCTCGACGCGCTCGGCCACGTCAACAACACATCGATGCTCAAGCTGCTCGAAGAGGCTCGTCTGCGCGCCTTCTGGCTGCCCGAAGGCGATGCCGAAGCCGCCCCGACCGCGATCTTCGACATGACGGTGCTCGAAGGCGGCGGCGAGCGCGCGACCCTCGTCGCCCGACAGGAGATCGAGTACCTGCGTCCCGTGCCCTACGGGCACCGGCCGCTCGACGTGCAGCTGTGGATCAGCAAGATCGGCGGTTCGAGCATCGAGGTCTGCTTCGAGGTGTTCAGCCCGCTGGGCGATGATCCGCAAGTGCTCTACGCCCGGTCGTCGGCCGTCGTGGTGCTCGTGGACGTCGCCGCCGGATCGCCGACGCGCCTGACCGCGCACGAGCGATCGACATTGTCGCCGTTCCTCGGCGACCCGATCCGCTATCGTCGCTGATCCGCTCAGCCCTCGCCCGGCACCCGCACCATGACCTCCTGAGCGACGCTCGCGATGAGTACGCCCTCGCGCGAGTAGATGCGCCCGTTCGCGAGCCCGCGACCGCCGCGCGCGCTGGGGGACTCCTGGACGTAGAGCATCCAGTCGTCCACGCGCCCCGGACGGTGCCACCACATCGCGTGATCGAGACTCGCGACCTTGAGTCCCGGCGTCGCCCACGGAATGCCGTGCGCGCGCAGGATCGCCTCCTGGATGGTGAGATCGCTGAGGTACGCCAGGGCTGCGCGGTGGAGGGCCGGATCGTCGGGCACCGCGCTGCGCACCCGCATCCACACCGCCTGCTCGGGGCGATGCTCGCCGGTCACCTTCGTGTAGATCGGCGATGCGACGTGGCGCAGATCCAGCGGCCGATCCGTGTACATCCGCTTCGTCATGGGATGCAGCCCGTCGAGCTGTGATTCGACGTCGGGCAGGTCCTCGGGGTCGGGCACTCCGGTGGGCATCGGAGCCTGATGCTCGAGCCCCGTGTCCTCGTCCTGGAAGGAGGCGATCATCGAGAAGATCGGCACGCCCTCCTGGAACGCCTGCGTGCGACGAGTCGAGAACGAACGACCGTCGTGGATGCGGTCCACCGCGAACGTGATGTGCGCGTCGGCGTCACCGGGGCGCAGGAAGTACCCGTGCATGGAATGCACCGTGCGGTCGTCGGGAAGCGTCCGTGACGCCGCGACGATCGACTGCGCGAGCACCTGCCCGCCGTAGACGCGTCCGAGCGGCATCGACTGCGACACGCCCGTGAAGATGTCTTCGGTCGTGCGCGCTTCGGAATCGGCGAGGTCGAGCACGGCCAGCATCGAAGCGACAGGATCCGCCTGCGTTCTCGCGTGCGTGGGCTCGGGGGCATCCGTCACTGGGGTCTCCATCTCTGGTCGGCCGGAGTCTCGCCCCGCTGCCGCTTGGTAGTTTAGGTCGGATGTCCCCACGTCTTGTCTTCGGCGACGCGGCTTCGGCTGCCGATGCGCTCACCTTCGCCGGCCGCGCGGCCGTTCTCGGGGACGGCGCCGTGCGGCTGCGCGGCGCGGACGGCGTGCTCGCGATGACCAGCGCGCCCCTCGCGCCGCGCGGGCTGATGGATTCCACGCCCACGGTGCTCGGGATGCGGGTGCTCACGGTCGACCCCGAACTGGTGTGCGACATCGTCGTCGAGGCGAGCGAGCTGCGCGCGGCCGATGACGATGCCACGGCCGTCGTGCTGCCGGAGACCGGTCTCTCGCCGGCATGGACGGGTGTCTCGCCGCCGCGCGGCGGCTGGCAGCAGGGCGAAGCGATCGCCGCGGCCACACTCGCGTCGCGGGCGCAATGGGGCATCGCCGCGGTCGCCGAGGCGGTGCCGCGCGACGCGGGCGAAGACGCCGTGCGCGCCGTGCGCGCATCGGTGTGGGGGAGCCCCGACGAGGCGCTCGACGGGCTGCCGCTGGGGGTGGCGTTCGCCGCCTTCGGGCTCGGCTTCATCGGAGGCGAGGAGCACGCGGTCATCCGCACGGCGGGTGCCTGGACGAGACTCACGCTCGCGCGCGGCCACGTCCTCGTACGCGGTCCGGTCCGCAGCGGGCTGACGGAGGTCCGCCCCACGGGGCGGTCCTGATCCGGTCAGACGGAGGCCGCCATCGCGCGACCCGCGATCCGTCCGGAGAACAGGCATCCCCCGAGGAACGTCCCCTCGAGAGCCCGATAGCCGTGCATGCCGCCGCCCCCGAACCCGCTCGCCTCCCCGGCCGCGTAGAGGCCGGGCACGGGGTCGCCCTGTGACGACAGCGCGCGAGCGGCGAGGTCGGTCTCGATGCCGCCGAGCGACTTGCGCGTCAGGACGTGCAGCTTGACGGCGATGAGGGGACCGGCCGCGGGGTCGAGGATCCGATGCGGTGCTGCCGTTCGGATGAGGCGGTCACCGCGGTAGGCGCGCGCCGAGCGCAGCATCGCGATCTGCGCATCCTTCGTGAAGTCGTTGTCGACCGCCCGATCGCGGGCTTCGACCTCGAATCGGACACGAGCCGCATCGATCAGGTCGCCGCCCGGCAGAGCCTGCATGCCCCGGATGAGGTCGTCGAGCGAGTCGCGCACGACGAAGTCCGCGCCGCGGTCCATGAACGCCTGCACGGGTCCTGCGGCGCCCTTCCCGAGTCGGGAGCGGGCGAGCAGCGCGAGGTCCTTCCCGGTCAGGTCCGGATTCTGCTCGCTGCCCGACAGCGTGAACTCTTTCTCGATGATCTTCTGCGACAGCACGAACCACGAGTGATCGTGTCCCGTCCCGCGCAGGTGGGCGAGGGTTCCGAGCGTGTCGAATCCGGGGAAGAGCGGCACGGGCAGACGATGTCCCGTGGCGTCCAGCCAGATCGAGGACGGTCCCGGGAGGATCCGGATGCCGTGATCCGGCCAAACCGGGTCCCAGTTCTGCAGACCCTCGACGTAATGCCACATGCGGTCCTCGTTGATGAACCGGGCACCCGCACTCTGCGCGGGTCCGACCATGGACCCGTCGACGTACGCGGGGACACCGGTCACCATCGTCATCGGTGGCGTGCCCAGACGCGGCGGCCAGTGTCGCCGGACGAGGTCATGGTTGCCGCCGATGCCTCCCGCCGCGATGAGCGTCGCGCTCGCTGCGATCTCGAACGAGCCGACCACGTCCCGCGAGGACGCATGCCCCCGGGCCGCCCCCGAGGGAGCGAGCACATCGCCGATCGCGCCGGTGACGACGCCGTCGGTGAACGACAGCGAGCTGACCCGGTGGCGCGGCAGGATGGTGATGCGGCCGACCGCCTCGGCCTGTTCCACGGCGGCGCGAAAAGGCGCCACGACGCCGGGCCCCGTGCCCCACGTGACGTGGAATCGGGGAACCGAGTTGCCGGGGCCCGTCGCGGAATAGCCGCCGCGCTCGGCCCACCCGACGATCGGGAAGAAGCCGACGCCCTTCTCGCGCAGCCAGGAGCGCTTCTCGGCATGAGCGAAGTCGAGGTAGGCCTCGGCCCAGCGGCGTGGCCAGGCGTCTTCGTCGCGGTCGAAGCCGGCGGTGCCGAGCCAGTCCTGGCGGGCGAGGTCGAGCGAGTCCGCGATGCCCATGCGGCGTTGTTCCGGTGAGTCGACGAAGAACAGTCCGCCGAACGACCACCAGGCCTGCCCGCCCAGGTTGACCCGCGGCTCCTGATCGATGATCACGACCTGCTTGCCGGCGGCGGCGGCTTCGCCCGCTGCGACGAGCCCCGCAAGACCCCATCCGATGATGAGCACGTCGGTGCTGCGGGTCGTGGTGGGCATGGCGACTCCTTCGTCGGTGGACGTCTCTCAGTCGGCGGCCGGAGACTCCGGGGTGAGCACGATCGATGCCGAATCGCGGCCGTCCGGAGACGGGCCGATTTCGGTGGGCTCGAACGTGTTGACCATGGCGTGCGCAGCGCGCTCGAGATAGTCCCACAGCGTCGCCTCGTGCAGGGGCGAGAGGGAGAGCTCGTCGACGGCGACCCGCATGTGGGCGAGCCAGCGGTCCCGCGCGTCGGGGTTGACGTGGAAGGGCGAGTGGCGGGCTCGCAGGCGAGGGTGGCCGCGTTCCTGGCTGTAGGTCGTCGGCCCGCCCCAATACTGCTCCAGGAACAGCAGCAGGCGGCGTTCGGCGGGCCCCAGATCCTCCTCGGGATACATCGGCTTCAGCACGTCGTCGTCGGCGACCCCGCGATAGAAGACCTCGACGAGACGCGTGAACGTCGCGTGGCCGCCGATCTCGTCGAAGAAGGTCGGGGATGCGGCATCCGTCATGAGTCCTCCGGAGGTGTGTCGGGTGTTGCGGGCGGCGTCTTCGGCGTCCGCTTCGGCTTCCACACCGGCCGGGCAGCCGACGCAGGGCTGATCGTGGCCTGCGGCTTGGTCCGGGGCGGATTCGAGCCGCGCACGCGGCCGGCACTCTCGAGACCGCTCAGCATGACCGTGCTGAGCTGCGGGACCGAGACACCCAGATCGTCCATCGAGCGCTTGATACGCACCCGCAGCTCACGGGCGACGTCGTCCTTCGCGTTCGCGCGCGTCTTCATGACCAGACGGATCACGAGCGCGTCACCGGTCACCGATTCGAGTCCCCACACCTCGGGGTTCTCGAGGATGCGCGTGCGCCACTTGGGATCCTTCGCCAGTTCGCCGGCGGTGTCGAGCATGGTCTGCTCGACCGCGTCGATATCGCTGTCGGCGGGAACGGCGAGGTCGATGATGACGCGCGACCAGCCCTGCGAGAGGTTGCCGATCCGCAGGATCTCGCCGTTGCGCACATACCAGAGCGTGCCGTTGACGTCGCGCACGTGCGTGATGCGGACGCTGACGTATTCGACGATTCCGGTGGCCAGCCCCAGATCGACGACGTCACCGATGCCGACCTGGTCCTCGGCGACGATGAAGATGCCGTTGAGCACGTCCTTGACGATGTTCTGCGCGCCGAAGCCGAGGCCCGCGCCGATCGCGGCGGTGAGAAGCGTGAGTGAGGCGAGGGCGTTGGGCGCGAGCACGTTGACGATGAGCAGCAGCGCGACGATGACGATCGAGACGTTGACGATGTTCTGCAGGATCGACCCGAGCGTCCGGGTGCGCTGCACGAGGCGGACCGATGCGAGAGGCGACCGCTCGAGCGCCATCGTGTCGGTCACGTCGGCCTTCGTCTTGGCGCCGTTGACGATGCGATGCACGACGCGACGGATGACCAGTCGCAGCGCCCACGCGATCAGGAACGCCACGACGATGATGCCCGCGACCCGCAGAATGTTCCAGCCGGATTCGACGAGGAACGCCAGCACCTGTTCCCAGAAATGAGGATCGGTGATGACCGGCGCATCCGGGTCGGGCGCGGTCGTGTCGGCGAGGGTCCACATCATCGCCCCGATCCTAACGACGGATGCCTCGGCTTCGCCTGAGTGCGAGAGCCGAGGCATCCATGATCACGCGTCTACTCGGCGTCGCGATCCTGCACGTCGAGAGCGCGCTCGACGCCCGCGAGGTTCTCGGCGACGAGACGGCGCAGCGCCGGCGGCGCGTCCAGGTGCGACGCGAGCCATGCGCGCGTCGCGTCGCGCAGCTCGATGTCCGCGAGCGCGGCCGGGTAGAGCCCGAAGATCAGGTACTCCGCGATCTTGTACGTGCGCGATTCCCAGACCGGCAGCAGCATGTCGAAGTACGCCGGCACGAAGTCGCGCAGCAGATCCCGGCTCGCCGGGTTGCCGAATCCCAGAGCCGCCGCGCGCACGAGCGTGTTGGGCAGATCGTCGTTGCCGACGAGGGCATCCCACGCTGCGCGCTTGGCTTCGCCCGTGGGCAGCGCGGCCTTCGCCTGTGCGGCGAATTCCCCGCCCTTCGCCGTGTTGTCGCCGGCGAGTGCGGCGTCGATGTCCTCCGCCGTGACGAGACCCCCCGCGGCGAGCGAGACGAGCAGCTGCCAGGACAGGTCGGTGTCGATCTCGAGCCCCGTGAGCACGTCCTCGCCGTCCCGCAGCCGACGCACCTGCTCCCACTGCGCGGTCGTCGACGCGGCGGCGGCGAACGACGTCGCGAACTGCAGCTGGCTATCGCTGCCGGCCTCGGCGGTCGCGGCGAGCTGCCAGAGCGCGTCGGCGACCTTCTTCCGGGTGGCGTCGCGCGTCTCGGGTGCGACGTACGAGTTCGCCGCGAGCAGCAGCTGCGCCAGCGTCGTGCGGACCGTCGTCGATTCGGTCTCGGACGCGATGTTGCGCAGCACCAGGTCGACGTAGTCCGAGGCCGAGGCTTCGGCGTCGCGCGTCTGATCCCAGGCAGCGCCCCACACGAGCGAACGCGCGAGAGGGTCGTGGATCTTGCCGAGGTGGTCGATCGCCGTCTGCAGGGAACGCTCGTCGAGACGGATCTTCGCGTACGCGAGGTCGCCGTCGTTGAGCAGCACGAGATCGCCGCGTGAGACGCCCTTCAACTCGGGCACCTCGGTCAGATCTCCGTCGACGTCGAGCTCGAGATCGTGCACGCGGACGAGTGCGTCGTCCTGGAGCCGGTAGATGCCCACGCCGAGGCGGTGCGGCCGGATCGTGGGGTAGTCGGCGGGCGCGGTCTGGACGATCGCGAACCGCGTGATCAACCCGTCGACGTCGGTCACGATCTCGGGGGAGAGGGTGTTGACCCCCGACGTCTCGAGCCATTTGCGCGCCCATGTCGTCAGGTCGCGGCCGCTGGTCTCCTCGAGTTCGGCGAGCAGATCGCCGAACTCGGTGTTCGACCACTCGTGCTTCTTGAAGTATGCCGCGACGCCCGCGAAGAACTGCTCGATGCCGACCCAGGCGGCGAGCTGCTTGAGGACCGAGCCGCCCTTGGCGTATGTGATGCCGTCGAAGTTGACCTGCACGTCTTCGAGATCGGTGATCTCGGCGACGACGGGATGCGTCGAAGGCAGCTGATCCTGGCGGTAGGCCCAGGTCTTCTCCATCGCGTTGAACGTCGTCCACGCCTCGGTCCACTCCGTGGCCTCGGCGGTCGCGATCGTGGAGGCCCACTCCGCGAACGACTCGTTGAGCCAGAGGTCGTTCCACCACTTCATGGTGACGAGATCGCCGAACCACATGTGGGCGAGCTCGTGCAGGATCGTGACGACCCGGCGCTCCTTGACGGCGTCGGTCACCTTCGAGCGGAAGACGTACGTCTCGGTGAACGTGACGGCACCGGCGTTCTCCATCGCACCGGCGTTGAACTCGGGCACGAAGAGCTGGTCGTACTTCGCGAAGGGGTACGGGTAGTCGAACTTCTCCTCGAAGTACGCGAAGCCCTCACGCGTCTTGTCGAAGATGTAGTCGGCGTCGAGGTGCTGCCAGAGGCTCTTGCGGGCGTACACGCCGAGCGGGATGACACGACCCGACGTGCTCGTCAGCTCGGAGAACGTCGCCTCGTAGGGGCCCGCCACGAGCGCCGTGATGTACGACGAGATCGGCGGCGTCGACTCGAACGTCCACGTGGCCGTGCCGTCGCCGTGACGCTTCGGCTCGGGAGTGGGGGAGTTCGAGACGACCTTCCACGGTTCGGGAGCGGTCACGGTGAACTGGAACGTCGCCTTGATGTCCGGCTGCTCGAAGACGGCGTACATGCGCCGCGAATCGGGCACCTCGAACTGCGAATACAGGTAGACCTCGCCGTCGACGGGGTCGACGAAGCGGTGCAGGCCTTCGCCCGTGTTGGTGTAGAGGCAGTCGGCGTCGATGACGAGCTCGTTCTGAGCGGCGAGCTCCGTCAGCGCGATGCGCGAGTCGGCGAACGCCGAGACCGGCACGTCGCGCCCGTTGAGCGTGATCGAGTGCACCTCGCGCGCGATCAGGTCGATGAAGGTTTCGGCACCCTCGAGCGCGCCGAAACGGACGGTCGTGCGCGATCCGAAGACCTCGTCGCCCTTCGTGAGGTCGAGTGCGACGTCGTACGTGATCGCGTTCAGCGCGGTCGTCGAGGGGCGGATGACGGCGCGGCGTTCCTGCGCCTCGATCCGAGTGAGGTTCTCTCCAGGCACTGCGATGCTCCCGTGGTCTGTGGATCGGGTCGATGCCGGACGCGGGTGGCGACGGCGGCAACCCGAACAGCCTACGTCAGCGGGTCCGCGCTCCGCGGGCCGAGAACGCCTCGCACGCTGTCAGGATGGACGCATGACGATTCGCGAAGGCCAGCACGTTCCGTTCGCGTCGGATGCCGCGGCGTCCGGAGCCCCCCATGTCGAGACGCCCCTGGCCTATGACGGTCTGCTTCTGGCAGGCTTCGGCGGTCCGGAGGGACAGGACGACGTCATCCCGTTCCTGCGCAATGTCACCCGCGGTCGTGGGATCCCCGACGAACGCCTCGAAGAGGTCGCGCACCACTACCGCCACTTCGGCGGGATCAGCCCCATCAATGCGCAGAACCGGGCGCTCAAGGCGGCCCTCGAGGCCGAACTCGCCCGGCGCGGCATCGACCTGCCGGTGTACTGGGGCAACCGCAACTGGGCGCCGTACCTCGAAGAGGCGGTCACCGAGGCTGCGGCCGCCGGCGACACGACGCTGCTCGCGCTCGCCACGAGCGCCTACTCGTCGTTCTCGAGCTGCCGCCAGTACCGCGAGGACTTCGCACGCGTGCTGACGGCGACCGACCTCGCGGCATCCGTCACGATCGACAAGGTGCGCCAGTTCTTCGACCACCCGGGGTTCGTCACGCCCTTCATCGACGGCGTGCGCGACGCGGTCTCGGGTTTCCTCGCCGACGGCATCGACGCCGCAGCCGTGCGCGTGCTGTTCTCGACCCACAGCATCCCGACGGACGACGCCGAGCGGTCGGGACCGCGCGACGGTGATCTCGGACCGCTGGGCGCCTACCCCGCGCAGCATCTCGCCGTCGCCGAGGTCGTCATGGCCGCGGTCGCCGCCGAGATCCCCGCCGCGGCGACGGTCGGGTGGGAGCTGGTGTACCAGTCCCGCTCGGGTCCGCCCACGCAGCCCTGGCTCGAGCCGGACATCAACGACGTCATCGAGAAGCTGCCCGCCGACGGTGTCGCCGCCGTCGCGATCGTCCCGCTCGGGTTCATGAGCGACCACATGGAAGTGCTGTGGGACCTCGACACCGAGGCGATGGAGTCCGCCGAGGAAGCGGGTGTGCGCGCCGTCCGCACGCCGACCCCCGGCATCGACCCCGTCTTCGTCTCGGGCCTGATCGACCTCGTCGAAGAGCGGCTGCGGGGGACTCCCGCCGCTGATCGCCCCCACCTGACCGACCTCGGGCCGTGGCTCGACGTGTGCCGCCCCGCGTGCTGCGAGAACATCCGCGCGGGGTTCAAGCCGGCCGCCGCGGGAGTCGCGCCCTGACGCCGGTGCCCGTCCCTAGGATGGGTGCCATGCGCATCCACATCGCGACCGATCACGCCGGCCTCGAGTTCTCCACGCAGCTCCAGCACCACCTCGCAGAGAAGGGCCACGAGGTCGTCGACCACGGCCCGATCGAGTACGACGCCGTCGATGACTACCCCTCGTTCTGCATCCGGGCGGCGCAGGCCGTCGCGCGGGACCAGGCCGACGGCGTCGAGACGCTCGGCGTCGTCTTCGGAGGTTCGGGCAACGGCGAGCAGATCGCGGCCAACAAGGTGCGCGGCATCCGCGCGGCGCTCGTGTGGAGCATCGCGACGGCAGAACTCGCCCGTGAGCACAACGACGCGAACGTCATCGCGATCGGCGCCCGCCAGCACACGTTCGACGAGGCGACGACCTTCATCGACCGCTTCATCGCGACCCCGTTCCCGGGAGATGAGCGTCACGTGCGCCGGATCGGGCAGATCGCCGCGTTCGAGATCGACGGATCGCTCGAACCCGACCCCCGTGCCGCGATCGCCGTCGGCGGCGAGTCCGCCGACGCGATGGACCCCGAGGCGGGCTGATGCCCGAGGGGCATTCCGTCCACCGCATCGCCCGTCAGTTCGACCGCAATTTCGTGGGGCGCATCGTCGCCGCCTCGAGCCCTCAGGGTCGCTTCGCCGACGGAGCAGCGGTGATCGACGGTCGCACGGTGACCGCCGTCCGTGCCGTCGGCAAGCAGATGTTCCTCGAGTTCGACGACGGCATCTGGCTGCGCGTGCATCTGGGCATGTACGGCGCATGGGACTTCGCGGGCGAGATCGTCGCGGATGCCACG
This sequence comes from Microbacterium sp. NPDC055910, assembly GCF_042271185.1. Classification (NCBI taxonomy): domain Bacteria; kingdom Bacillati; phylum Actinomycetota; class Actinomycetes; order Micrococcales; family Microbacteriaceae; genus Microbacterium; species Microbacterium sp. NPDC055910. Next base: position 36,667 of record NZ_JBHJZS010000008.1, on the reverse strand, counting down.
ATCGCGGCCGCCAACGGACGCATGGGGCAGACGAATCAGCGCGGCACCACCGACGCCGAGCCGATCATGGATGCCGCGGGCGAGAACTCGCTGACATCGATCGGCGCTCCCCGCCGTGCGCGCGTGCACGTGCGCATGTCCGAGCAGACGACGGGCCTGTCCGGCGAAGACGACGAGTGGCCGCCGCCGGTCGTCGGGCAGGTGCGGCTGCGGCTGCTGACCGACACGACGTGCGCCGATCTGCGCGGGCCGACGGCGTGCGCGCTGCAGACGCCCGACGAGATGGCGGCGACCATCGCGAAGCTCGGCCCCGACCCGCTCGTCGACGACGTCGCCGAGGGGGAAGAGCGATTCGTCGCCGTCGTGCGCCGCAAGCCCACCCCGATCGGGCTGCTCCTCATGGACCAGGCGGTCGTGAGCGGCATCGGCAACGTCTACCGCGCCGAGATGCTGTTCCGCGCCCGCCAGAACCCGCACACTCCGGGTCGTGACGTGCCCGAAGAGACCGTGCGCGAGCTCTGGCGCGATTGGGTCAGGCTGCTGTCGATCGGGGTCGAGACCGGTCAGATGATGACGATGGACGACCTGAGTGCCGACGAATGGCGCGCCGCCATGGCCAGCCGCGACGACCGCCACTGGGTCTACCACCGGGCGGGGCTTCCGTGTCGCATCTGCGGCACGTCCGTCGTCGTCGAAGAGGCGGCCGGTCGCAAGCTCTACTGGTGCCCGAATTGTCAGCGGTGAAACCTAAGCTGAGGGGATGCGTCAGAACCCGAGCTTCGCGATGACCGACCTCGCCGAGCTGCGACGACTCATCGACGAGAATCCGTGGGTCACCCTCGTGAGCAAGACCGATGACGGCCTCGTGGCGTCCCACTACGCCGTACTGCTGGACGACACGCGCGACGACCTCACGATCGTGGGCCACGTCGGTCGTCCCGACGATCTGATCCACGGCCTCGGCGAGCGGGAGCTGCTCGTGGTCGTCCAAGGTCCGCACGGATACATATCGCCCGGGTGGTACGACGGCGGCACCCAGGTGCCGACCTGGAACTTCGTCTCGGCACACCTCACCGGCATCCCCGAGATCCTCTCGCACGACGAGAATCTGAGCGTGCTCGACGGGCTCGTCGAGCGGTTCGAACGGGGGATGCCGCAGCCCCGGCTGATGTGGGAGCCGCCGAACGATCCCGCCGCGGTCGAACGTCTGGCGAAGGGGACCGTCGGCTTCCGGCTGACGCCGTCGAAGGTCGTCGCCAAGCGCAAGCTGAGTCAGAACAAGTCGACCGACGTGGTCGAGACGATCATCGCCGAGCTGGCGGGAGACGCGCCGTGGGCGAATCCGTCACTCGCCGCCGAGATGCGTCGCGCGCACGACGCGATGGCCGCGGCCCGCGGAGCGGGAGCATGAAGGGCGCGCGGATCGCGACGATCGCGAACGCCCGCATCGCCGGTGCCGGGCGCGAGTTGCTTCCCGATGAGGGGCCCGTCGACGTCTTCGTCTCAGACGGGCGCATCGCCGACATCGCCCCGGCGGGTGCTCTGGCGCACCGAGGCGAGACGCTTCACGCCGACGGGTCCTGGCTCGTGCCCGGGCTGTGGGACCACCATGTGCACGTCGTGCAGTGGGCACTCGTCGCGCAGCGAGAAGCACTCGGCGCCGCCGCGAGCGCGCGCGAGGCGGCACGAATCATGGGGAGTGCGCCGGTCCTCGCCGACGGACGACGCGTGGGCGTCGGTTTCCGCGACGCCCTCTGGCCGGACGCACCGACGCGCGAGATGCTCGACGCCACGACCGGCGACATCCCCACCTACCTCATCAACGCCGACGTGCACAGCGTGTGGCTCAACTCCGCCGCCCTGCGCCGTGAGGGCCACCCGCCGGACGGCGACGGCATGCTCCGCGAGGAGCCCGCCTTCGAGATCTCCCGCCGGCTCAACGCCGTCGACGCGGCCGTGGCCGACGACCTCGTCGCCGCGATGGCGCGGGATGCCGCCTCCCGCGGTGTCGTCGGCGTCGTCGATCTCGACATGTCGTGGAACGAGGACGCGTGGGTACGTCGTCTGGCATCGGGGTTCGACACGCTGCGTGTCGAGTACGGCATCTACCCGCAGTTCCTCGACCGCGCGATCGCCGACGGGCTGCGCACCGGCGACGTCGCCCGCGGGGCGGCATCCGATCTCGTTCGCGTCGGCCCGCTCAAGGTCATCACCGACGGCTCGCTCGGCACGCGCACCGCCGCCTGTTCGCATGCCTACCCCGAGGACCCGTCCCACCGCGGTCTGCTCACGGTCGACCCCGGCACACTGCGGAGCCTCATGACGCGTGCGACCGGGGCGGGCATCGCCTGCGCGATCCACGCGATCGGTGACGTCGCGAACTCGCACGCGCTCGACGCGTTCGCGGCGACGGGAGCGTGGGGCACGATCGAGCATGCCCAGCTCGTCGCGCACGCCGACATCCCGCGGTTCGGTCGCCTCGGCGTCGGGGCGAGCGTGCAGCCCGAGCATGCGATCGACGACCGTGACATGACCGACGCGATCTGGGCCGGCCAGACGGCGCTGCCCTACCCGCTGCGCGCGCTCGCCGACACGGGCGCGAACCTGCTGTTCGGGTCGGATGCTCCCGTCGCGCCGCTCGACCCGTGGGCGGCGATGGCCGCCGCCGTCTTCCGCAACCGCGACGGCCGTGAGCCGTGGCGTCCCGAGGAGGGTGTCGATCGCGCGACGGCATTGGCGGCATCGACACACGGCGGCTCGGCGAAGGGCGCACGCATCGAGGTGGGCGCCGTCGCGGACCTCGCGCTGACCGAGCACGATCCGCTCGAGGCGACCGAGGCGCAGCTGCGTGGCATGCGCGTGGCGGCGACGCTGCTCGCCGGACGCGTGACGCACGCGGGGTAGGCGGCGGAGGGCGGGGGCTGTCCCCCCGATACCTTCGGATGCTGCTCGGATGCCGCGGGACGCACGTTCTCGCGACGCTGGATGAGTGTCCACAGCTTCGCCCACGCCACCCGTCTCACCCGCGCCGTCACCGCACCGGCGCCGTAGGCGTCTGCTCGCCGTGCTCGTCGCGGTGCCCCTCGTGGCGGCGGTCGCGACGGGCTGCCTGTGGGCGCTGACCGAGGTCGGTCGCACGGCGCCCCCCGCCGCCGGCACGACGACGTTCGACACCGAACTCGCGATCCCGCCGCTGGACGAAGGCCGTATGGAAGACGGCGTGCGCGTGTTCGACCTCGTCGCGCAGGAGGGGGCGAGCGACATCGTCTCGCAGGGGACGACGCGGACGCTCGGCTACAACGGCGCACATCTGGGTCCGACGCTCGCCGCGCAGCGCGGCGAATCGGTGCGGGTCGATGTCACGAATGAGCTCGGCGACCCCACGACCGTGCATTGGCACGGCATGCACGTGCCCGCAGCGATGGACGGGGGACCGCACAACACCATCGCGTCGGGCGGTTCGTGGCGCGCCGAGTGGACCGTCGACCAGCCGGCAGCGACCCTCTGGTACCACCCGCACCTGCACGGGCGGACGCGTGAGCAGGTCGACGCAGGCCTGGCGGGTCTGTTCCTGCTGCGCGATGACGAGGAAGCCGGGCTCGATCTGCCGCGCACCTACGGCATCGACGACGTGCCGCTCATCGTGCAGGATCGCCGCTTCCACAGCGACGGCTCCTTCGACGGACGGGTCGGGACGACCTTCGACGGTGCGCTCGGGGACACGATCCTCGTCAACGGCACGGCATCGCCGTACCTCGAGGTCACGACACAGCGTGTGCGGCTGCGGATCGTCAACGGGTCGAGCGCCCGCATGTACCACTTCGCCTTCGCCGACGACCGCGTCTTCCAGCTGATCGGGACGGACGGCGGACTTCTGGATGCACCGGTCGATGCCACCGGCATCCCGCTGTCTCCCGGAGAGCGTGCCGAGATCGTCGTCCACGTCACGGCCGGGGAGCGGATCGTGCTCGGGTCGACGTCGCCCGATCCGCAGCTGCACGCGGGCGCGGACTCGTTCGACGTCCTGGAGCTGCGCGCCGCGGCATCCCTCGCGCCGTCGCCGGATGTGCCCGACAGACTCGTGATACTGCCCGCCGTCGCGGCCGAGGACATCGCCGCAGAGCGGACGTTCGAGCTGTCCGGGCACAACATCAACGACCGGCAGATGGACATGGGCCGCGTCGACCACGTCTCCATCGTCGACACGAACGAGCTGTGGACGGTGCGCAACATCAATCCGCTCCCGCACTCGTTCCACGTCCACGACACGCAGTTCCGCATCGTCGACGTCGACGGCGCACCGCCGCCCGCCCGTCTCGCGGGGTGGAAGGACACGATCGCTCTCGAGTGGAGACGCGAATACCGCCTGCTCGTGCGATTCAGCGACCATGCCGACCCCACGACGCCGTACATGTACCACTGCCACCTGCTGTGGCACGAGGACCAGGGCATGATGGGACAGTTCCTGGTCGTCGAACCGGGCCAGACACCGGCCCTGAAGCGTCCCGAAGGAGACAGCGATGACCACCACGACCACTGACGTCCGCCCGGCCCGACGAGGGTTCTGGGCCGGCTACGGCTCGCTGTGGAAGCACGTTCCGGGAAGCGCCGTCTATCTGATCGCCGTCTTCGCGGTCGCGATGGCATCGATCAGCGTCCTCGTGCCGCTGTTCGCGGCGGGCGCCGGTCTCATCGTCCTCGTCGTCGGTCTGCCGATCATCGTCCTGTCGCTCGTCGTCGCCCGCGGATTCGGCGTCGCCGATCGCTTCATCCTGCGATTGACGGGGCTGCCTGCCATCGAGGAGCCCGTCTGGAGCCGTGATCGGCCGGATCAGAACGGGTTCTGGATGACGGTGACCCGGCCGATCCGGAATGTGCGGTACTGGCTCTCGCTCGTCCACGGCACGATCGTGAATCCCGTCGTGAGCGCAGCGACGTTCTCGGTCACGATCGCGTGGCTGAGCGTGAGCCTGGGCGGGCTCACCTATTGGTTCTGGAGTGTGTTCGTGCCTCGCGAGGGCGCGCCGTGGGGCGAGTACGTCGCCGACGCGCTGCCGTGGCTGTTCGGCGGGTGGGACGGGCGCGTCGTGGAGTCCGTGCTCTACCTCCTGGCCGGAGCGCTGTTCACGATCACCCTGCCGTGGGTGATGCGAGGACTCGCGGTCGTGCACCACGCCATCGCGGCGGGCATGCTCGGCCGGTGGCGTTCGGACGACCTCGCCGACGAGGTGCGCGCCGAAGCGGCAGCGCGCGGAGCCGCCGTGCACGCGGAGGATGTCGCCCTACGCCGACTCGAGCGCGACATCCACGACGGACCCCAGCAGCGGCTCGTGCGTCTGCAGATGGACCTCGCCGCCCTCGAGCGCCGGGCCGAAGCGGGCGACGCGGATGCTGCCGCCGATCTCGCCCGTGAGGCTCGCACGCACGCCAAGGCCGCTTTGGACGAACTGCGGGCTCTGTCCAGCGGAGTCGCGCCGCCGCTCCTGCAGGACCGCGGCCTGTCCGCAGCGCTCGCCGCCGTCGCAGCGGCGACGCCCCTCACCGTGCACGTCGATCTCGCGCCGGATCTGGACACGGCTGTGACCCCCGAGGTCGCCCGCACCGTGTACTTCACGGTGTCCGAGCTCATCACGAACGCGATCAAGCACGCACGAGCCACCGCTGTGACGCTGCGCGCCGTCGTGCGACCCGCGACACCGGACACGCTCGCGATGCTCGACGTGTGGGTCGTCGACAACGGTGCCGGGGGCGCACGGATCACCTCCGGCCACGGTCTCGAGGGCCTGCGTGAGCGGACGGCGGGGCTGCGCGGTCACTTCGTGGTGGACAGCCCGGTCGGCGGTCCCACGTCGGTCGGCGTGCACATCCCGATCGCCGGGCCGTGATCCGTGCCTATCCTGAACGGATGAGTTCCGCCCCCGACCGCCCCGCCCGGGTCGTCCTCGTCGAGGACTCCGTTCTGCTCCGCGAAGGGCTCGTGCGTCTCTTCGACGAGGCCGGTTACGTCACGGCCGGCGCGTTCGGTGATGCCGAGGACATCGTCGCTCGTGTCGCTGCCGCCGATGCCGACGTCGCGATCCTCGATGTGCGGCTCCCACCCGGTTTTCGAGACGAGGGGATCCGCGCCGCCCTGGCGCTGCGCGCGGCTCTGCCCCGTGTCGGCATCCTCGTCCTCAGTCAGTACGTCGAAGGCGTGTACGCGCGCGAACTGCTCGCGGGCGGCGACGGGAGTGTCGGCTACCTGCTGAAGGACCGTGTCACCTCACTCGAGGAGTTCACGGATGCTGTCGAGCGCGTGCGCGCCGGAGGTACGGTGCTCGACCAGGACGTCGTTCGCCAGCTCATCGCCGCGCGGCCCGATCCTGTCTCATCGCTCACGCGCCGTGAACGCGACGTGCTCGAGCTCATGGCGGAGGGTCGCAGCAACGGCACGATCGCGCAACGGCTGTTCATCGGCGTGGGCGCCGTCGAGAAGAACGTGCGGGCGATCTTCCAGAAGCTCGGCCTCGAGGATTCCGGGTCCGACCATCGCCGCGTGCTCGCCGTACTGGCGTTCCTTCAGCGATAGGGGCCGGCACGCGAACGGGGCCGAGGCCCGAAGGCCCCGACCCCGTCATCGAGTAGCGCCGCCGGCGCGTGCACCCGGTCATCGAGTAGCGCCGCCGGCGTGTGCACCCGGTCATCGAGTAGCGCCGCAGGCGCGTATCGAGATGTCGCGCCTACTCGGCCAGGTGCGCGAAGAGGAACCAGCGGTCCTTCTCGAGCGTCTCCTTGATGGCGATCGCGACGTCCTGGCTCGTCAGATCGATCTCGTCGAGGCCGTCGATGGCCGACTGCGTGTCGGCGATCACCCGGTCCATGTCGGTGATGACGTTGCGGATGAGCGCTTCCCACTGGGTGAATCCCGCCGGGACGGCGGTCGTGGCGGTCTTCTCCGCGATCGTCGCGACACGCGCATCGACCGGCAGGCCGAGAGCGACGATGCGCTCCGCGGCCTGGTCGGCGCCGGCCTGCGCGTTGGCGACGACCGAATCGAGAAGCTCGTGGATCGCGATGAAGTTCGTGCCGCGCACGTTCCAGTGCGCCTGCTTGCCGTTCACAGCGAGGCCCTGAAGCCCGAGGACCACGGGGGTGAGGAACTGAGCGGTCGCAGCGGCGACGGTGGGGTCGGCAGCGGTCGCGGGGGTCGTGTTCGTCTTGGTCATGTCTCTCGCCTCCATACAGGTCGGATGCTGCGCGCCCGCGCAGGTGTTCCAACGAATCCAACGCTACTCAACCGGCATCATTCCGCAAGCAAGAGAAGGCTCCGCTAACCGCGCGGAGCCTGCGCGGCAAGCGCGGCTGTCTCGACTAACGTCGAGGCGTGCCTTCTGCCGATCATGATCTCGGTCCCCAAAACCTGCGCAAGCCCTCACGCGTGGTGCTGCGTCAGCCGGACGACCGCTCGCCGGAGCACGCCGAACCGTCCCGGTTCCTGCCGCACGTGCAGGGCCTGCGCGCCATCGCCGTGCTGTTCGTCGTGCTCTACCACTTCTGGCCGGCGAGGCTCTCGGGTGGCTACGTCGGCGTCGACATCTTCTTCGTCATCTCGGGCTTCCTCATCACGGGGCACATCATGCGGGAGCTCACCGCGACGGGCACAGTGCGTCTCGGGCAGTTCTGGGCCCGCCGTGCGCGACGTCTGCTGCCGGCATCCCTGCTCGTGCTGCTCGTGTGCGCTCTCGCGGCCGCGACCCCGTATCTGACGCCGACGTCGGCTCTGCCGAATGAAATTCAGGAGATCCTCGCCTCGACGTTCTACGTCGAGAACTGGTTCCTCGCGCTCACCTCGGCGGACTACCTCAACCACGCGGGCGATCCGACGACGGTCCAGCACTACTGGACGCTGTCGCTCGAAGAGCAGTTCTACGTCATGTGGCCGCTCATCATGCTGCTCGGCGCATGGATGGGCGTGAAGCTCTTCCACGGCGCGCGGCGACGCGCCGTGCTCGTGACCCTCGGCGTCGTGACGGTCATCTCGTTCATCTTCTGCGTCGTCTTCACGATCACCGACCCCGCGCCGGCGTACTTCGTGACTTTCGGGCGCATGTGGCAGTTCGGCGTCGGAGCACTCGTCGCGCTCATCCCGATGCTGCGGGTGCGCCATGCGCTGGGCAGTTTCGTCCTGGGCTGGGGCGGCGTGCTCCTGCTGCTGTACGTGGCCTTCGAGTTCGACGCGCAGACGCCGTTCCCGGGCTATATGGCGGTGCTGCCGACGCTCGGCGCCGCAGCCATCATCGCGGCATCCAATACCGATCGCTGGTGGTATCCGACGCGCATCCTGTCTCTGCGCCCCGCCCAGTTCGTCGGCGACATCTCGTACTCGCTGTACCTGTGGCACTGGCCGCTCATCGTCATCGCGCCGTCCGTGCCGTTCTGGGGACTCACGATCTATCACCGGGTCGCCCTGCTCGTGCTGTGCTTCGTGCTCGCGTGGCTGACGAAGATCTTCGTCGAGGACCCGGCGCGCAGCTGGAAGGTGCTCACCTCGCGTCCCGCGCGCGTGACGCTGTGGTCGTCGCTCGCCGCGATGCTGCTCGTGGCCGGCACGGCTGTCGGCGCGTGGGCGATCAACGCCCCGGCCTACGATTCAGGCGTGCGCGAGATCGCCGAGCTGCGCGAGAACCCCCCGGAGTGCTTCGGAGCGGCGGTCGTGCTCGACGACGCGTGCGGCGAGACGGATGCGGGGGACACGATCCTGCCCGCGCCGGGCTTCGCGGGCATCGATCGTCCGGGGGATCCCCAGTGCTTCATCCAGCTGAACGACGCCCGGCCCGTGTCGTGCGAGTTCGGGTCGGACGACCCGGATGCCCCGCGGATCGCTCTCGTCGGCGACAGTCACGCCTATCAGCTGCTGTCGACGTTCCAGAGGATGGCCGACGACAACGGCTGGCACCTCACGACCTGGTTCAAGGGCGCGTGCCCGTGGAGCACGACGCCGCTGTCGACTCCCGGAGCGTTCGGCGAGGCGTGCACCGAATGGCGCGATGGTGTGCGGGCGGCGCTGGGTGACCGCGATATCGACGCCGTCTTCACCGCCGCGATCGCGACGACGCCCTACGCCTCGGCCGGCTACGACTCGTCGTTCGACGCGGCCGTCGCGGGGTATCGGGGCGCGTGGGGAGAGGTGCTCGATCGCGGCATCCCCGTCATCACCGTCGTCGACAACCCCGTGTGGGAGACGGACCCCAACAAATGCCTGCGCACGCGGGCGCAAGCGGATTGCGACGGACCCCGGTCGGAGCTGCTCGTCGCCGAGGATCCGCTGCGCGAGGCGGCATCCGGGATCGAAGGGGTCACGCTGCTCGACTTCACCGACGTGTTCTGCGATGACGCGAGGTGCTGGCCCGTCGTCGGAGGTGCCAACATCTACCGCGATCAGGACCACCTCACGGTGACGTTCGCCGACACGCTCGCGCCGGCGTACACGGCGGCGATCGAGGACGCACTCGCGGCACGAGCGCAATAGGGTCGGATCATGACCGTTGCCGAAGGTGCCTCCATCCTGTCCGTCGGCGGCTCCGCGCCGCAGCTCGACCCGTCGGCCTTCGTCGCCGCCGGCGCCCGCGTGATCGGCGCCGTGACCCTCGGCCCGGGCGCGAGCGTCTGGTACAACGCCGTGCTGCGCGCAGACGGCGACACGATCACGGTCGGGCAGGGCAGCAACCTGCAGGACAACGTCTCGGTGCACGTCGATCATGGCTCGCCCGTCGTGATCGGCGAGAACGTGTCGGTCGGCCACAACGCCGTCGTTCACGGCTGCACGATCGAAGACGGCTCGCTCATCGGGATGGGCTCGGTTGTGCTGTCGGGCGCCGTGATCGGGGCGGGCTCGCTCGTCGCTGGGGGAGCCGTCGTGCTGGAAGGGATGATCGTGCCACCCGGATCGCTCGTGGCAGGAGTGCCCGCGAAAGTACGACGCGAGCTCACCGCCGAGGAGCGCGACGGCATCCTGCGAAACGCCGACGCCTACCGCGCACACACCGCCGAGCACGAAGGCGCTGCTCCCGCCTGAGGCCTTCGGTCGGCGCTTCAGACGCTCGCAGGCCAGGTGCCGGCGACCCCGACGATCGCGGCGGCGAGGATCACGATCCAGGCGAAGAAGGTGTGGACGACCTGTCGCCGACCCCGCTTGACGCGCTTATCGAACTCTGTGGCGAGACGGTCGGCTTCGGCCTTGTAGTGGATGAACCGCTCGTCATGCGACGCGCGGCGCTCGTGTGCCGTTTCGCCCACGAGTGGTTCGCGCAGAGCCTGTTCGGCGGGGGCCAACTCGTCGCGGTACTTTCTTCCGGCCGCGTCGATCTCAGAATCCCACGAGCGCCACGCCGCACCGAGGGTGAACACCTGATAGGCGCTGCCGATGAGCCAGAGCCACGCAGCCACGAAGGTCAAAGTCACTGCTGGATGCTAGCGGCTACGGCACGTCGAGCTGGCGCGCGAGCTGTACGCGGCAGCGCATCCCAGACTCAGTCCGCCTCTCGTGGGGCGCTCCTGATCACCAGTCTCTGATGCTGACGCTCGGTCACGTCGGGAGGTCGAACACCGGCAACACGGTGGTAGCGGCGCTGGGGGACGCTATCTCGACGGCAGCGACTGTCTGGTGGCTCTACCTGTAGGTGATCGTCTAGCTCTAGAGTCGCGGCATGAGTCGCCCGCTCCCTGAACGCTCCGGATTCGCGATCGCCCTGGCCGTCGGTTCAGCCATTACATGCATTGGCAGCGCGATTTACGTCATGATGCTCGCCATCAAGCTGGCGGAGTCCGGCTCGGCAGACGGATCGGACATCTTCGGCATCGTCATCTTCGCCCTGCTCGCGATCATCATGGGCGCCCAGGCGATCATCTGGTCCCGAACTGCTCCCCAGAATCGAGCTTCCTCACGAGGCGAGCCGGTGACGCCCGAGTGATTCGTCGCGTGAAAGACCTAGTGCGCGCTGATACGGCCGCCCGGGTCGCACGCAACTAGCCGCAAGCGACCCGTTGGGAACTCGCGGCGACGAAGCGGCACGAGCCGCGCGTTCCACACATCGCGGAGGAGCCGAACGCGGTGCTCGCGAGTGCGATGGATACCCCCTCGGGCGACGCTTTTCGGCGCACCTGTTGGCACGCGGGTGGCGCGACCGGAGCTGCCAGAGGCAGTGGAGAGGCGCAAACTCCCACGAGTTTCCGAGGGAGATGGAATGGAGTGGCTGATGGGAATCGTCCCCACCGCCCTCCGCGGCGGGGGCCCACCCGCAAGCGACCCGCTTCCTACGGCACCCACGCAAAAGCTCCGCCGCACCGCCTACGGCGGCACGTCGGAGCTTCGGAGGGGCTGACGGGAATCGAACCCGCATCATTAGTTTGGAAGACTAAGGCTTTACCACTAAGCTACAGCCCCGCTGCCGGCGGAATCCCGCCAGCTGTCGCGACGGCAAGCCGCGACGTCGACCAGTCTAACGGAATCGATCGGCCGCTCATGACACGCGGAAGGAGCGAACCGCGAGGGTCGGCTAGACTTCTCAGGGCCGTTTCGTGTCCGCATACGTGCGCGACCTGCCCGGGGCGTAGCTCAGCTTGGTAGAGCGCCCGCTTTGGGAGCGGGAGGTCGCAGGTTCAAATCCTGTCGCCCCGACGTCACGACCCCGCTCGGGGATCCGAGACCCCAGACCTTCATCCGCCGCGGCCGAGTGCGGTCCAAACGAGGAGAACGAACAGGCATGGTCAACAGCACCGTCGAGAAGCTCAGCCCCACCCGGGTCAAGCTCAACATCACGGTCAGCCCGGACGAGCTCAAGCCGAGCATCGCGCACGCGTATGAGCACATCGCGAAGGACGTCCAGATCCCGGGATTCCGCAAGGGCAAGGTCCCCGCGCCGATCATCGACCAGCGCATCGGACGCGTTGCGGTGCTCGAGCACGCGGTGAGCGACGGGCTCGACGGCTTCTTCCGTGACGCCGTCGCCGCGAACGAGCTGCGCGTCATCGGACGCCCGAACGCCGAGGTCACCGAGTGGCCGAACGAGAAGGACTTCTCGGGTGACCTCGAGGTCACGATCGAGGTCGACGTGCGCCCCGAATTCGAGCTGCCCGCCTTCGACACCATCACCGTCGAGGTCGACGCCGTCGAGACCGACGAGGCAGCCATCGACGAGGAGCTCGACCGTCTGCGGGGCCGGTTCGGCACCCTCATCGCGGTCGACCGCCCCGCCGCGACCGGTGACTTCGTCGAGCTGGACCTGGTCGCCACGATCGGCGACACCGAGATCGACCGCGCCGAGGGCGTGTCGTACGAGGTCGGATCGGGCGAGCTGCTCGAGGGCATCGACGAGGCCGTCGACTCCCTCACCGCCGGTGAGGACACGACCTTCCGCTCGAAGCTCGTCGGAGGAGACCACGCCGGTGAAGAGGCCGAGGTCTCGGTCACGGTCACGGCGGTCAAGGAGCGCGAGCTGCCCGACGCGGACGACGACTTCGCCCAGATGGCGAGCGAGTTCGACACGATCGCCGAGCTGCGCGAGAGCCTCGCCGAGCGCGTCGGTCAGCAGTCGGTCTTCGCGCAGGGCGCGGCCGCTCGCGACAAGTTCATCGAGAAGCTGATCACCGAGATCGACATCCCCGTTCCCGCTCAGCTCATCGAGGACGAGGTGCACAACCACCTCGAGGGCGAGAATCGTCTCGACGACGACGTGCACCGCGCCGAGGTCGCCGAGGCGAGCGAGAAGCAGTTCAAGACGCAGATGCTGCTGGACAAGCTCGCCGAAGAGTCCGACGTGCAGGTCTCGCAGGAAGAGCTCACGCAGTACCTCATCCAGTCGGCTTCGCAGTACGGCATGGCGCCGCAGGAGTTCGTCAACGCCCTGCAGGAGGGCAACCAGCTGCCCGCCATGGTCGGCGAGGTCGCCCGCAACAAGGCGCTCGCTGTCGCTCTCGGCAAGGTCACCGTCGTCGACACGAACGGCAAGCCCGTCGACCTGACCGGTTTCGTCGCCGTCGAGGACGAGCCGGCTGCTGAGGAAGACGTCGTCGAAGAGGCGCAGGAGATCGCGGATGCCGCAGCCGACGCTGACGAGGTGATCGAGGCCGAAGAGGCCGAGAAGCCCGCGAAGAAGGCGGCGGCCAAGAAGGCACCGGCCAAGAAGAAGGCCGCTGACAAGGAGTAAGTCGCGTTCGCGACACGAAGGGTGGATGCTGCGGCATCCACCCTTCGTCTTTGCCCAGGGCGAACACGCGCGGGTCGCCGGCGGCGCGCCGGTAGATTCGATGCGACGACCACGGAATCAGGAGTGTCACATGGCCGAACCACTTGTCGCGACGAGCGTCTTCGACAGGCTGCTGAAGGACCGCATCATCTGGCTGGGGTCGGAGGTGCGCGATGAGAACGCCAACGAGATCTGTGCGAAGATCCTGCTGCTCGCCGCCGAGGACTCCGAGAAGGACATCTACCTCTACATCAACTCGCCGGGCGGCTCGATCACCGCCGGTATGGCGATCTACGACACGATGCAATTCGTGCCCAACGACATCGTGACGGTGGGCATCGGCATGGCGGCGTCGATGGGCCAGCTGCTGCTGACCGCCGGCACGAAGGGCAAGCGCTACATCACGCCCAACGCCCGCGTCCTGCTGCACCAGCCGCACGGCGGCTTCGGCGGAACGGCGAGCGACATCCAGACGCAGGCGCAGCTGATCCTCGACATGAAGAAGCGACTCGCCGAGATCACGGCGGCCCAGACCGGCAAGACGGTCGAGCAGATCAACGCCGACGGCGACCGCGACCGCTGGTTCCGTGCCGACGAAGCGCTCGAGTACGGCTTCGTCGACCACATCCGCGAATCGGCCACCGACGTCATCGGCGGCGGCGGAACCGCGAACTGACCCGGCTGACGGCGAAAGAGAGAAACCGAATGCACACCCCGACTGTCGGCATCCCGCAGGGACTTCACATGCCCAGCAGCCGCTACGTCCTGCCTCAGTTCGAAGAGCGCACGGCCTACGGCTACAAGCGTCAAGACCCGTACAACAAGCTCTTCGAGGACCGCGTCATCTTCCTCGGCGTGCAGGTCGACGATGCGTCGGCCGACGATGTCATGGCGCAGCTGCTCGTGCTCGAGTCGCAGGATCCTGACCGCGACATCATCATGTACATCAACTCGCCCGGTGGGTCGTTCACGGCCATGACGGCGATCTACGACACGATGCAGTACGTCTCGCCGCAGATCCAGACCGTCGTGCTGGGTCAGGCCGCCTCCGCCGCGGCCGTGCTGCTCGCCGCGGGTGCACCCGGCAAGCGGCTCGCGCTGCCGAACGCGCGCATCCTGATCCACCAGCCTGCGATGGGTGAGGCGGGGCACGGCCAGGCCTCGGACATCGAGATCCAGGCGCAGGAGATCATGCGCATGCGGACGTGGCTCGAGGCGACGCTCGCGCACCACTCGAACAAGCCCGTCGAAGAGGTGCACAAGGACATCGATCGCGACAAGATCCTTTCGGCCGAAGAGGCTCTCACGTACGGCCTCGTCGACCAGGTGCTCACGACTCGCAAGCGCGGTCAGGCCGCCATCACGAGCTAGGGGATGCCACGCAGCCCCGCCGTCCGGAAGATTCGGGCGGCGGGGCTGCGTCGTCGGTGCGGGCTTCCATTTGCCGCGTAGCAATCCCGCGTCATGTCCTACCTTGCGGTTAGGCTCGGAGAACGGCCGGAATCGGTCCGACAGAGGAGGAGCGTCATGGCACGCATCGGTGAGAGCGCCGACCTGTTCAAGTGCTCTTTCTGCGGAAAGAGCCAGAAACAGGTGCAGCAGCTCATCGCGGGCCCCGGCGTCTACATCTGCGACGAGTGCGTCGAGCTGTGCAACGAGATCATCGAAGAGCGCATGGCGGAGTCCTCGTCGGGCGTCGTGTCCGACTTCGATCTGCCGAAGCCCCGCGAGATCTTCGACTTCCTCGAGGAGTACGTCGTCGGGCAGGAAGACGCCAAGCGCGCTCTGTCCGTCGCGGTCTACAACCACTACAAGCGCGTGCGGGCCCACGGCACGCTGCAGTCCGCAGAGCAGCGCGCCGAAGAGATCGAGATCGCCAAGAGCAACATCCTGCTCCTCGGTCCGACCGGCTGCGGCAAGACCTACCTCGCGCAGACGCTCGCGAAGCGCCTGAATGTTCCGTTCGCGGTCGCCGATGCGACGGCTCTCACCGAGGCCGGCTATGTCGGTGAAGACGTCGAGAACATCCTGCTCAAGCTGCTGCAGGCGGCCGACTTCGATACGAAGCGCGCCGAGACGGGCATCATCTACATCGACGAGGTCGACAAGATCGCGCGCAAGGCCGAGAACCCCTCGATCACGCGCGATGTGTCGGGGGAGGGCGTCCAGCAGGCGCTGCTGAAGATCCTCGAGGGCACCGTCGCGTCCGTGCCGCCGCAGGGCGGGCGCAAGCACCCGCACCAGGAGTTCATCCAGATCGACACGACGAACGTGCTCTTCATCGTCGCGGGCGCATTCGCCGGGCTCGAAGAGATCATCTCGGCGCGCGTCGGCAAGCACGGTGTCGGCTTCGGCGCCCCGCTGCACAACAAGGGCGACGACCTCACGCTGTTCAGCGAGGTCCAGCCCGAGGATCTGCACAAGTTCGGGCTCATTCCCGAGTTCATCGGGCGGCTCCCCGTCGTGGCATCCGTCACCCCGTTGGATCGAGCGGCGCTCATGGAGATCCTCACCGAGCCCAAGAACGCGCTCGTCAAGCAGTATCAGCGCATGTTCGAACTCGACGACGCGACCCTCGAGTTCGATGTCGAGGCGCTCGAGGCGATCGCCGACCTCGCCGTAGCACGCAAGACGGGCGCACGCGGACTCCGTGCGATCCTCGAGGACGTGCTCGGTCCGATCATGTTCGAGATCCCCTCGACCGACGACATCGACAAGGTCGTCATCACGCGCGCCGCCGTCGAAGACGGAGCGACCCCCACGCTCGTGCTGCGAGAGAAGCGCAAGAGCGCCTGACCCACGGGTGTCGCCACGTCAAGTGGTGAGACCGCGCCGTTCGAGCAACGGCTCGATCCGCGCGTCGCGGCCACGGAAGTCGCGGTACGCCTCGAGCGGGTCCTTCGAACCGCCGACGCCCAGCAGGCGCTCACGGAACCGGTCGCCGTTGGCGCGGGTGAGGCCGCCGTTCTCGCGGAACCATTCGACGGTGTCGGCGTCGAGCACTTCGCTCCAGATGTACGAGTAGTACCCGGCGCTGTATCCGCCCGCGAAGATGTGCGCGAAGTACGCGGAGGAGTACCGCGGGGGGATCTCCGGCAGGCCGAGTCCGATGTCGGCGAGAGCGGCCTGCTCGAAGGCGGAGATGTCACCGATCTCGGCGGCCTGCTCGGGCGTGAGCGAGTGCCAGGCCTGATCGATCCAGGCTGCCGCGAGGTATTCGCTCGTCGCGAAGCCCTGGTTGAACGTGCCCGAGGTCGTGAGCTTGTCGACCGCATCGGCGGGCAACGGCTCGTCGGTGTCGATGTGCCGCGCGTAGGACGCCAGGATCTGGGGCCAGTAGATCCACATCTCGTTGACCTGGCTGGGGAACTCGACGAAGTCGCGGAAGACGTTCGTTCCCGCGAAGTGCGGATAGGTCACCGTCGCGAACAGCCCGTGCAGTGCGTGACCGAACTCGTGGAAGAGGGTCGTCACCTCGTCGAGGGTGAGCAGCGTGGGCTCGCCGGGCGACGGCTGCGAGACATTGAGGTTGTTCACGACGATGGGCGCCGTGCCGCGCAAGCGGGACTGGAGCACGATCGAGTTCATCCACGCACCGCCGCGCTTGGTGTCGCGCGTATAGAGGTCGAGGACGTACAGCCCGAGCACCGAGCCGTCGGTGTCGTGCACCTCGAACACCCGCGCCTCGGGGTGGTAGGCCCGCACGTCGTGGCGCTCCACGAACGTGACGCCGTACAGCTCGGTGGCCGCGCGGAAGACGCCCTCGTGCAGCACGCGCTCCGCTTCGAACCACGGGCGCAGAGCCGCCGTGTCGAGGTCGTACCGTGCGGCTCGCACACGCTCGGTATAGAACGCCCAGTCGTGCGCTTCCAGAGCGAACGGCTCGGGCCCGTCGGCGATGATCGCCTGCAGGTCGGCGCGCTCCCGCCTCGCGTTGCGTGCGGCGGGCATCGCGAGGCTTCGCAGCAGGTCGTGCACGGCGGCGGGGGAGCCGGCGGTCTCGTCCGAGGTCACATACTCGGCGTGCGTCTCGAAGCCGAGCAGCCGGGCACGCTCGGCGCGCAGGGCGACGATCTCCCGGAGCACATCACTGTTGTCGTGCTCGTTGCCGCGGCATCCGCGTGCACGGGAGGCCTCCATGATCCGGCGCCGGGACTCGCGGTCGGTGAGCGAAGCGAGGTAGGGGTGACCCGTGAACAGGGGCAGCGTCACGACGTACGCACCCTCGAGCCCCCGATCGCGCGCGGTCCGCGCCGCGGCCGACAGCTCTCCTTCGCTCAGGCCCGCGAGCTCTTCTGCGTTGTCGAAGACGACGGCGAGGTCGTTGGTATCGGCGAGGAGATTCTTCTCGAAGATCGTCGTGAGCACCGACAGCCGCGTGTTGATCTCGGTGAGCCGAGCCTTCGCTTCGTTGTCGAGCCCCGCTCCGGCGCGCGACATCTCGCGGTAGCGCCGCTCGACGAGATAGCGCTGCTCGGGCGTGAGGTCGAGATCGTCCAGGTCGTCGTGCAGTGTGCTGATGCGCCAGAAGAGCTGGGCGTCGAGCTGGATCGCGTCCTGGTGGGCTGCCATGAGCGGAGCGAGCGTCTCTTCGATCTGCTGGATCTCGTCGGTGGCGTCGGCCGAGGAGACCGTGTAGAACGCGTGGGCGACGTCGGCGAGCAGTGCGCCACTGGATTCGAGCGCCACCAACGTGTTCTCGAAGGTCGGCATCGAGCGCACGCGTGTGATCGCGTCGATTTCGGCACGATGCGTCGCGAAGGCTTCCTCGAAGGCCGGGAGGTAGTGCTCGGGTCTGATCGCCCCGTAGTCGGGCAGGCCGAAGGGGAGCGAAGACGGCGAGAGCAGCGGATTGTCAGAGGCCATGCGCTCAACGATAGCCCGGACGCCGAGAATGCCCGCGAGTCTTTGCAAAGAGACACTTGCAAAGACCTCTTTGCATCATTACTCTCGAAACATGGTCGAGAAGATGAAGGATGCCGCACCGCACGAGCGCGTCGACCGCGTGCTCGACGTCGGTGCGTTGCGTGCCCTCGCTCACCCGCTGCGCGTGCGCATCTACGACATCCTCAGCCAGTTCGGCCCGCAGACGGCGAGCTCTTTGGCCGATCGACTGGGGGAGTCCAGCGGTGCCACGAGCTATCACCTACGCGCCCTCGCCAAGCACGACCTCATCCGTGAGATCGAAGGACACGGCACGGGTCGCGAGCGGTGGTGGGAGCGACCCCAGGGCTCGATCACGATGACGAACCCGAGCACCGTGAAGACGCCCGCCGGGCGTGCGGCGACCGAAGTCGTGGTGGGCGAGTTCTATCGTCAGCGCGAAGAGCAGCTGCGGGCGTACCTGCACGCGAGTCTTCGTGCCGACCCCGAGACGTGGAAGTCACTGCTCACGTCGACGACCGCGAACCTCACCGAAGCGCAGTTCACCGAACTCGCCGACAGCGTGCGGCAGCTCATCGATGAGACCGTCGAGAAGTACCGCGACCAGACCGGACCCGGCGTGCGGCTGTTCAGTATCCGCACCGACATCTTTCCCATCGACGAGGCAGATCCGTCATGACCACGATGCCCACACCCTGCTCCCACCTCGCTCCGACGCGCTTCGAGCGTCTCCTGCTCGGCCTCGCTGCGAGACTCGAAGGCGTCGCGAGCACGCGCGCGACACGACGCGCCGCTCGTGGAGCCGCGCTCCCCGCGCAGATTGCCGCTCGTCGAGCCGCGCTCGCGCTGCAGATCGCCGCGAGTGACCGGCGCACCGACGCACAAGCGGCCAGCGGCATCGGGATGCTGCCGCGATGACGCCGTCCGATCGCTCCTGACCGTCGGGCGTGATCGTCAGGCGAACTCGTCGTCGGGATCGGACCTGACGACGGGCTCACCCGCCGCGTCCAGCGTCACGAAGACACCCGTGTCGAGTTCGGCGATGGGGCGCCCCTCGACCCACGTGAGGGTCCAGCGGGGTCGCGGCTGGCCGAGGTCGTCGGCAGGGATCGCCTCGTCGACCGAGCGGATGCCGCGCACGAGCGCGTCGGGCACCGAACGAGGCGGTTCGTCACCCGAGGTCCAGCGTGTTCCGAGCTGCATCAGGCCTCCTCGGCAGGAACGAGCACGACGTCGCCCACGACGAGCTCATCGCCGTCCGCGTAGGCGATCTCGCCGATGCGCCCGACGGCCTTGAGGTCGCCTTCGGCCGATCGGATCGCATCGAGGGATGCCGCGGGAGCGGCGATCGTCAGCTGCTCGACCGCCGTCTTCTGCGAGGCCTTCGCCTCGGTCTTCGCGCGGCGAACGCCGATCAGTGCGGCACTCACGGCCGCGAGCACGGCCGGGTCGCCGTCGATCCCGAGCGGCTGCGGCCACTCCGCGTTGTGCACGGACCCTTCGTTGAACCACGACCACGATTCCTCGGCGGCGAACGCGAGGACCGGGGCGAACAGGCGCAGCAGCGTCGACAGCGCGATCCGCAAGGCGAGGGCGGCGGACGGCTGGCCCACGTCGGTCTGGTTGTAGGCGCGCTCCTTCACGAGCTCGAGGTAGTCGTCGCAGAACGTCCAGAAGAACGACTCGGTGAGTTCGAGCGCCCGCGCGTGGTCGTAGCCCTCGAACGCCTTCGTGGCCTCGCGGACGACGTCGTCCAGAGTCGCGAGCATCGACGCGTCGACCGCGTGCGTGATCTCAGCGCCCTCGGGCACGGGGAACGACAGCACGAACTTCGACGCGTTCAGCACCTTGATCGCCAGGCGACGCCCGATCTTGACCTGCGTCGGGTTCTGCGGATCGAAGGCGGCATCGGCGCCGAGCCGGCTCGACGCCGACCAGTAGCGCACCGCGTCGGTGCCATGCGAGTCGAGGATGTCGGCGGGCGTGACGACGTTGCCCTTCGACTTCGACATCTTCTTGCGGTCGGGGTCGACGATGAAGCCCGAGATCGCGGCATCCGTCCAGGGGGACCGACCGTCTTCCAGCGCACTGCGCAGCATCGTCGAGAACAGCCAGGTGCGGATGATGTCCTGGCCCTGCGGGCGCAGATCGAACGGGGCGACGAGGTTCCACAGCTCCTCGTCGCGCTGCCAGCCGCCCGCGAGCTGCGGTGTGAGCGACGAGGTCGCCCACGTGTCGAAGATGTCCTTCTCGGCGTCGAAGCCGCCCGCGACGCCGCGCTGGTCCTCGCTGTACCCCGGCGGCACGTCGATCGTCGGATCGACCGGCAGCGAGGCGAGATCGGGGGTCAGCACGCGGTCGTAGTCCCGTTCGCCGTTCTCATCGAGGGCGTACCAGACCGGGATCGGCACGCCGAAGAAGCGCTGACGCGAGACGAGCCAGTCGCCCGTGAGCCCGCCGACCCAGTTCTCGTAGCGGACGCGCATGAAATCGGGATGCCACGCCATGCCGGTACCGAGAGCGATGAGCTTCTCGCGCAGCGCCTCGTCGCGGGCACCGTTTCGGACGTACCACTGGCGCGTCGAGACGATCTCGAGCGGGCGGTCGCCCTTCTCGAAGAACTTCACGGCGTGCGTGAACGGCTTGGGTTCGCCGTCGAGGTCGCCGGAGGCCCGCAGCAGGTCGACGATCGCCTTCTTGGCGCTGAACACGGTCTTGCCCGCGATCTCGGCGTAGGCCGCCTTGGCGGCATCCGTCACGATGACATCGGGTGCGTCGGCGATGACGCGGCCGTCTTTGCCGAGGATCGTGCGGTTGGGCAGATCCAGTTCGCGCCACCAGATGATGTCGGTGACATCGCCGAAGGTGCAGATCATGGCGATGCCCGAGCCCTTGTCCTTCTGGGCGAGCGGGTGCGCGAGGACCGGCACTTCGACGTCGAACAGGGGCGTGCGCACGGTCGAGCCGAACAGCGGCTGGTACCGCTCGTCGTCGGGGTGCGCGACGAGCGCGACGCAGGCGGCGAGCAGCTCGGGACGGGTCGTCTCGATGTGCACGTCGCCCGAGCCGTCGGTCTTGTGGAACGCCACTCGGTGGTAGGCCGCGGGCTGGTCGCGGTCTTCGAGCTCGGCCTGTGCGATCGCGGAGCGGAAGTCGATGTCCCACAGCGTCGGGGCGAGAGCCTGGTACGCCTCGCCGCGCTCGATGTTGCGCAGGAAGGCGAGCTGGCTCGTGCGGATCGTGTCATCCGAGATCGTGCGGTAGGTCTGCGTCCAGTCGACGCTGAGGCCGAGCTGGCGGAACAGCGCCTCGAACTGCTTCTCATCTTCGAGCGTGAGGCTCTCGCACAGCTCGATGAAGTTGCGGCGGCTGATCGGCACCTGGTCGGCGGCCTTCGTGCTCTTGTTGGTGCCGCCCTGGAACGGAGGCGTGAACTCGTGGTCGTAAGGCAGCGACGGGTCGCAGCGCACGCCGTAATAGTTCTGCACGCGACGCTCGGTCGGCAGGCCGTTGTCGTCCCACCCCATCGGGTAGAACACCGTCTTGCCGCGCATGCGCTCGAAGCGCACCTTGACGTCGGTGTGGGTGTAGCTGAAGACGTGCCCGATGTGCAGCGATCCGGATGCCGTCGGGGGAGGGGTGTCGACCGAGTACACACCGTCGCGGCCCCGCTCAGCGGCACGGGCACGGTCGAACAGGTACGTGCCCCGCTCCTGCCACGCGGCATCCCATTTCGACTCGAGACCTTCGAGAGCGGGCTTGTCGGGGATCGTGGACATGTGAAGGTCTCCTCGCCGTATGTGCGGCACCGTGTGAGCGTGCCTGAGTATGGGATGCCCGATGATTCTATCGAGCGCACGCTCGCGGGCGGACACCGCATAGTGAACCGGGTCCAAGAAGTGCGTTAGCGTATTCACGTCCCGACACCAGCGAGGTTTCCGCATGCTCACCCACCGCTCATCCGCCTCCCGCCTGCTGCGTGCGGCCGCTCTCACCGCCGCGGCTGCACTCGTTCTCAGCGCATGCGCATCGGGCGACGAGGCAGACACGGAAGACGCCGGCGGTGAGGTCGTCTGGGCCATCGAGGGCGCGAACCTGTCCGCAGGACACATGGACCCGCAGACCAGCCAGCTCGACGTCTCGGCGATGGTGCAGCGCGTCGTGCTCGACTCGCTCGTCTTCCAGAACGCGGACGGCTCCTTCTCACCGTGGCTCGCCGCGGACTGGGAGATCTCTGACGACGGTCTGCAGTACACCTTCGACCTGCGCGACGATGTCGTCTTCCACGATGGCGAGCCCTTCGACGCGGCGGCGGTCAAGGGCAACTTCGATCGCATCGTCGACCCCGACACCGCGTCCGCGCAAGCCGCGGCCATGCTCGGCGCGGATTTCTACGCCGGCACCGAGATCGTCGACGACCACACCGTGCGAGTTTCGTTCACACAGCCGTATGCACCCTTCCTCCAAGCCGCCAGCACGGCACAGCTCGGGTTCTACTCGCCGGCCGCGCTCGCTGCCGACGCGGAGCGGCTCGCGGCCGGCGGGCCCGACGTCACGATCGGGACGGGCCCCTTCGTGCTCACCGACTACACGCCCGATCAGGAGATCGTCTACACGCGCAACGCCGACTACACGTGGGGCCCCCACGGGCAGGGCGCACCGCAGATCGAGACGCTGCGGGTGAGCATCATGCCCGAGCCGGCCGTGCGCGCGGGTGTCATCGGCAGCGGCGAGGTCGACCTCGCGAGCCAGCTGCCGCCGAGCGTCATCGCCGATCTCCCCGACGAGCTCACGATCGACTCCGTCGAGCTGCCGGGCCTGCCGTATTCGCTCTACCTCAACGAGCAGTACGGCGTGTTCGCCGACGAGCGCGTCCGCCAGGCGTTCGCGCTGGGCATCGACATCGAGCCCGCGGTCGAACAGGTCTTCTTCGGGCAGTATCCGCGCGCGTGGAGCATCCTCGCCTCGACGACCCCGGGATACGAGCCTGCCGTCGAGGGGACGTGGGCGTTCGATCCCGATGCGGCCGCCGAGCTGCTCGACGCGGCCGGCTGGACCGGACGCGACGCCGACGGCTACCGGACGAAGGACGACGCGCGGCTTTCGGCCCGCTGGATCGCCTGGACACCCGTGCCCGACGACCGCGCGGCGCTGGCGAACGCGATCCAGTCCGACCTGCGTGAGATCGGGTTCGAGCTCGTCCGCGACGTGCTGGAGCCGGGCGCGTACAACGAGCAGTACGGCCCGAAGACCTTCGACCTCACCGACTGGGGTTTCTCGGGAGTCGACCCCGATCTGCTGCGCAGCCATCTGCACACCGACGGCTTCCAGAACGCGTCGCAGGTGTCCGATCCCGCCATCGATGCGCTCCTGGACCGCGGCGTCGCGACGAGTGACGTCGACGAGCGCGCCGAGATCTACCGCGAGCTGCAGCGCTGGAACGCCGAGTACACCGCGATCGTGCCGCTGTACGTGCCGTCGTCCATCACGGCCGTCTCGCCGGCGATCAGCGGAATCGCATACGACCTCTACGGCCGGCCCCTGTTCTACGACGTCACGCTGGAATGAGACCGGCGGGGCGCGTCCTCGCGCGGATCGGCGGTCTGCTCGCGGGGCTGATCGTCGTCCTGTGGGGAGCTGCGACCCTGGCGTTCGTCGCGATGCGGCTCATCCCCGGGGATCCGGTCGACGTCATGCTGGGTCCGCAGGCCCAGGTCTCGGATGCCGTCAAGGACGGCATCCGTCGAGAGCTGGGTCTGGACCAGACCCTCGCACAGCAGTACGCCCAGTACATGGGCCGGCTGCTGCGCGGAGACCTCGGGGAGTCCTATCAACTGCGGATGCCGGTGGCCGATGTCATCGGCAGGCAGCTGCTGCCCACCCTGCAGCTCACCGGTCTCGCGCTCCTGATCGCACTCGTCCTCGCGCTCGTGGTCGCCATCACGGTGCGTCGCCGCGCCGCGCGCATCGTCGTGGCCGGTGTCGAACTGGTCATCCTGTCCTCTCCCGTGTTCTGGATCGGACTCGTCCTGCTCACGGTGTTCGCCTTCACGCTGGGCTGGTTCCCCGTCACGGGGTCGAGGAACGCGGCATCCCTCGTCCTGCCCGCCGTCACGCTGGCGCTGCCCACGGCCGCCCTGCTCGGACAGGTGCTGCGCGACGGCATCGAGGCCGCCGAGCGGCAGCCGTTCGCCGTCACGGTGCGTGCACGCGGTGCGAGCCCGAGCAGACTCCTGCTGCGGCACACGCTGCGGCACGGTGCCACAGGGGCCCTCACGCTCGCCGCCTATCTCGTCGGCACGCTGCTCGGCGGTGCGGTTCTGGTCGAGACGGTGTTCGGCCGGCCGGGGCTGGGCCGGGTCACCCTCGTGGCGATCACCGATCGCGACCTGCCCGTCATCGGCGGCATCATCCTGCTCAGCGCGCTCGTGTTCGTCGTGATCAACATCGTCGTCGAGCTGACGGCGGCGGTCATCGACCCTCGGCTGCGCCGACCGGCCATCGCCGATCACGCGAGGGGCGGTATGCCGTGAACCGTCGTCAGGTCGTGGCACTCACCGCCGCGGGCGCTGTGCTCGCCGTCTTCATCGCGATGGCGATCGCGCCGTCGCTGTTCACGCCGTTCGACCCGCTGCAGACCGATGTGCGCGCCGCCCTCCTGCCGCCGAGCCCGGACCACGTCTTCGGCACCGACCAGAGCGGACGGGACATCTTCGCGAGAGTCGTCTACGGCGCGCGCTCGTCTCTCTCGATCGGCGCGATCGCGGTGGGCGTCGCGCTCATCGTCGGCCTCGTCGTCGGCACGGCGATCGGTGCGGCACCGCGCGTCGTCGATGCCGTCGCCGTACGCGCGCTCGACGTCGTCCTCGCCTTTCCCGAGTTCCTGATCGCGCTCGTCGTCGTCGCGGTCCTCGGGCCCGGTCCCGTCAACGTCGCCATCGGCGTCACGATCGCCGTCATCCCCGTCTACGTCCGGCTGGCCCGCGTACAGACGCGTACGCTCCTCGCGGCCGATCACGTCGAAGCCGCCGCGCTGCTCGGTGTGCGGCGCCCGGTCGCCATCTTCCGTCACGTGGTGCCCGGCGTGCTCGGCGCGCTCAGCGTGATCGCGACGATCGGGTTCGGCACGAGCATCCTCGCGGCGGCGGGGCTGAGCTTCCTCGGCCTCGGGCCGCTCGAGCCCACGCCGGAGTGGGGGCTCATGCTCTCGGGAGGGCGCAACGTGCTCGCTCAGGCCTGGTGGATCGCCGTCTTCCCGGGGCTCGCGATCACCCTCACGGTGATCTCGGCGACGATCGTCGGACGCACGCTGCGCGCCGCGGCGGAAGGACGCACCGCATGAGCGCCCTCGACCTGCGGAATCTGCGGATCTCGTTCGGCCCGCGCACGGTGGTCGACGGCGTCGACCTGACCGTGGAGCCCGGGGAGTGCGTCGCGGTGGTCGGCGAGTCCGGCGCCGGCAAGTCGCTCACGGCGCTCGCCCTGCTCGGGTTGACACCCCCCGGTGCCCGTGTGGGCGCCGACCGTCTCGAGATCGACGGCGTCGACCTGCGCCGGGCGGGTGAGCGCGCGTGGCGCGAGGTGCGCGGCGACCGCATCGCGCTCGTCTCGCAGGACGCGCTCGTCTCGCTCGACCCGCTCGCCCGCATCGGCGCGGAGGTCGCAGAGCCGCTCGAGATCCACACGCGCCTCGACCGTCGCCAGCGCGCGCAGCGCGTGCACGAGCTGCTGCTGCGGGTCGGGATGCCGCATCCCGATCGCCGTGTGCGCCAGCGCCCGCATGAGCTCTCCGGCGGTCTGCGTCAGCGTGCACTCATCGCCTCTGCGCTCGCCGCTGCGCCCCGCGTGCTCGTGGCGGATGAACCGACGACGGCACTCGACGCGACCGTGCAGGCACGCGTGCTGGGCCTGCTGCGTTCGCTGGTCGACGAGGGCGTCGGGCTGCTCCTGATCAGTCACGATCTCACGGCCGTCGCGCGCGTCGCGGATCGGATCATCGTCATGCGAAACGGGCGGGTCGTCGAGACGGGTCCGGCAGCACAGGTGCTGCGCGACCCCCAGCATCCCTACACCCGCGAACTCGTCGACGGCACGACCATCCCGCCGGCCGAATCTCCCGCGGGGGGCGCTGTCGTGCTCGCGGCCGACGGACTGCACAAGACCTTTCGCGGCTCGACCGCCGTCGACGATGTGACCTTCACGGTGCGTGCCGGGCGCTCCCTCGGCATCGTCGGCGAGTCGGGCGCCGGCAAGTCCACCGTCGCGCGGCTCCTGCTCGGCGTCGAGACGCCCGACCGCGGCACGGTGTGCTTCGACGACGCGCCATGGAACCCGGCCCGTGAGCAGGACCGCAGGCCTCGTCGCCCCCGCATCCAGCTCGTGCATCAGGACACGCGCGCCGCCTTCGATCCGCGCTGGACGATCGGCAGATCACTGCGCGAAGCGCTCGCGGCGGGCGGTGTTCCCGCGGGACGACACGCTGCACGGACGGCCGATCTGCTGCAGCTGGTCGAACTCGATCCCGAGCTGGCAGGGCGCCGTCCGGGGCAGCTCTCGGGCGGTCAGCGGCAGCGGGCGGCGATCGCCCGAGCCCTCGCGACCCAGCCCGATGTGCTCGTGCTCGACGAACCCGTCTCGGCGCTGGATGTCTCGGTGCAGCGGCGCGTCCTCGAGCTGCTGGCGCGGTTGCGGCGCGAGCTGAGGCTGACGACGGTGCTCATCTCGCACGACCTCGCCGTCGTGCGAGGGCTGGCCGACGATGTCCTCGTCATGAAGGACGGCCGCGTCGTGGAGCGGGGGGTGACGACCGACGTCTTCGACCGGCCGCAGCATCCCTTCACGATCGAGCTCGTCGCGGCGTCGGCGCGGTCGGATAGAATCACCTGAGCAGCATCGATCCGGCCATCACCGGGGAGCTCTCGGAAGAACGGCGCGAGCCCGGTAGAACCGAGCGGGTCAGGCCCGTGACAGCCGCAGTGAGAGTGGCCGGCAACGGCAACGCGGGGTGGTACCGCGGTCCTTTCCGAAGGGTCGTCCTCGCAGGAACCGGCGACCACGACACCTGCGAGAGACCCATGACCTACCCCCGCCCTTCGGCAAGCTCCGACCCTTCGACGAGCTCAGGGACCGCGACGAGCTCAGGGACCGCGACAAGCCCAGGGACCCGCGGGAGTGCCTTCGGACCCGCAGCGGTCGTGCCCAGCCCGCGCTTTCCCGAGATCGAGCGCGACGTGCTCGCCTTCTGGAAGGACGACGACACCTTCCGCGCGTCGATCGAGAACCGTGAGGGCGCCGACGAGTGGGTCTTCTACGACGGGCCGCCGTTCGCCAACGGCCTGCCGCACTACGGCCACCTGCTGACCGGCTATGCCAAGGACCTCTTCCCGCGCTTCCAGACGATGCGGGGCAAGAAGGTCGATCGCGTCTTCGGCTGGGACACGCACGGCCTGCCGGCCGAGCTCGAGGCGATGAAGCAGCTCGGCATCACCGAGAAGGCCGAGATCGAGGCCATGGGCATCGACGTCTTCAACGACAAGGCGCGGTCATCGGTGCTCGCCTACACGCGCGACTGGGAGGACTACGTCACCCGTCAGGCCCGCTGGGTCGATTTCGAGCGCGGATACAAGACGCTCAACCCCTCGTACATGGAGTCCGTGCTCTGGGCCTTCAAGACGCTGCACGACAAGGGACTCGCCTATGAGGGGCACCGCGTGCTGCCGTACTGCTGGCGCGACGAGACCCCGCTGTCGGCGCACGAGCTGCGCATGGACGACGACGTCTACCAGATGCGCCAGGACCCGTCGGTCACCGTGACCTTCCCGCTCGTCGGCGCGAAGGCCGAAGCCCTGGGCCTCACGGGCGTGCGGGCGCTCGCGTGGACGACGACCCCCTGGACCCTGCCGACGAACCTCGCGCTCGTGGTCGGCCCCGACATCCGCTACGTCGTCGTGCCCGGCGGTCCCGCGGGCGCCGCCGACGTGCAGCCCGGTGACGAGCCGCTCGAGGCGACGGCGCACCGCTATCTGCTGGCCGAGCCGCTGCTCGCCGGTTACGCGAAGGACCTCGGCTACGATTCCGCTGAGGCGGCGCAGGACGCCGTCGTGCAGAGCGTCCTGGGCGCCGAGCTCGAGGACGTCGCCTACGACCGTCTCTTCGACTACTACGCGGATGCCGCCACCTGGGGCACCGAGCGCGCCTGGCGGATCCTCGTCGACGACTACGTCACGACCTCGGACGGCACGGGCATCGTGCACCAGGCACCGGCCTTCGGTGAGGATGACCAGCGGGTGACCGAGGCCGCCGGCATCCCGCTCATCATGAGTCTCGACGACGGCGGGCGCTTCCTTCCGCATGCGACGGATGTCGCCGGCGAGCTCTGGATGGACGCGAACACGCCGCTCGTGCGCCTGCTGCGTCAGAACGGGCGGCTGCTGCGCCTCGCGAGCTACGAGCACTCGTATCCGCACTGCTGGCGCTGCCGCAACCCTCTCATCTACCGTGCCGTGTCGAGCTGGTTCGTGCGCGTGACCGACATCAAGGACCGCATGCTCGCGAACAACGAGCAGATCACGTGGGTGCCCGAGAACGTCAAGCACGGTCAGTTCGGCAAGTGGCTCGAGGGTGCGCGCGACTGGTCGATCAGCCGCAACCGGTACTGGGGCTCACCCATTCCGGTGTGGAAGAGCGACGACGCGGCGTACCCGCGCGTCGACGTGTACGGCAGCCTCGACGACATGGAGCGCGACTTCGGACGTCTCCCTCGTGACCCCGAGGGCAACGTGGATCTGCACCGGCCGTACATCGACGACCTGACCCGCCCGAACCCCGACGACCCGACAGGGCGGTCGACGATGCGCCGCATCGAAGACGTCTTCGACGTGTGGTTCGACTCCGGATCGATGCCCTACGCGCAGGTGCACTACCCGTTCGACAACCGCGAGTGGTTCGACTCGCACGCCCCGGCGGACTTCATCGTCGAGTACATCGGCCAGACGCGTGGCTGGTTCTACGTCATGCACGTCCTGTCGACGGCGCTGTTCGATCGCCCCGCGTTCACGGGGGTGTCGTGCCACGGCATCGTGCTGGGCAGCGACGGGTACAAGATGTCGAAGTCGCTCAAGAACTACCCTGACGTGTCCGAGGTCTTCGACCGCGACGGCTCCGACGCGATGCGCTGGTTCCTCATGTCCAGCTCGGTGCTGCGCGGCGGAAACCTCGTCGTCACCGAGGAGGGCATCCGCGCCGCCGTGCGGGAGTTCATGCTGCCGCTGTGGAGCACGTGGTACTTCTTCGCGACCTACGCCAACGCGGCGGCGCCGGGCGGTTACGAAGCCACCTGGCGCACCGACTCGACGAACGTGCTCGACCGGTACATCCTGGCTCTCACGGGCGATCTCGTGCGCGGAGTCGCGGCTGATCTCGAGGGTCTCGATTCGACGTCGGCGGCGGCGAAGCTGCGCGACTTCGCCGAGGCGCTGACGAACTGGTACATCCGCCGCTCGCGCGACCGTTTCTGGGTGGGGGTCGACCCTTCGACAAGCTCAGGGACCGCGGGCGCAAGCTCAGGGACCGCGGGTACAAGCTCAGGGACCGCGGGTGCAAGCTCAGGGACCGCGGGTGCAAGCTCAGGGACCGCGGGCGCAAGCTCAGGGACCGAGGCGTTCGACACGCTCTACACGGTGCTCGAGACGCTCACCCGCGTCGCGGCTCCGCTCATCCCGCTCGTGGCCGAGCAGGTGTGGCAGGGGCTGACCGGCGGACGCAGCGTCCACCTGCAGGACTGGCCCGATGCGGGCCTGTTCCCGCAGGCCGCCGACATCCGCAGCGCGATGGATGCGGTGCGCGAAGTCTCCAGCGTCGCGAACGCCCTCCGTAAGCGCGAGGGCAAGCGCGTTCGGCTGCCCCTGCCGATGCTGACGGTCGTCGCGACCGACGCGGGCGCGTTGGGACAGTTCGACGACATCCTCCGCGACGAGCTGAACGTCAAGGCGGTCGAGCTCGTCGACCAGCGCGACGACACGGCAGCCGGGTACGGCATCACCCATCGTCTGTCGGTCAACGCCCGGGCCGCCGGGCCGCGCCTGGGCAGAGACGTTCAGCGCGCGATCCAGGCGGCCAAGGCCGGCGACTGGTCCGAGGAGGACGGCACCGTGACCGCCGGGGGCTTGGCCCTGCAGCCGGGTGAGTACGACCTCGTGCTCGAGACGGCAGGACGCCCCGAGGGTGAGGCGCTTGCGCTTCTTCCGAGCGGCGGATTCGTGCTGCTCGACACGACGACGACGCCCGAGCTCGAGGCCGAGGGTCTCGCGCGCGACGTCATCCGCGCCGTGCAGGACACACGCAAGGCCGCCGGATTCGATGTCAGCGATCGCATCCGTCTACAGATGCTCTTCCAGGACGCCGCAGACGCAGACGCCGTCGCGGGAGCGTTCGACGTCGCCGACATCGCGGGGGAGACGCTCGCCCTCGACCACGCGCTACTGCTCGAGGGCGAGGACGCGCACGTGCCGGCCGATGCCGCGATCGAGGTATGGCAGGCGGGCGCGTTCGGCGCCGCGCCGGAGCATGTCGCATACGTGCGCACCGGTCAGTACGCGAACGCAGGCGGCTTCTGGGTCGCCGTGACGAGGATCGAGGCAGCCGAGTGAACGACCGTAACCGCGCCGACGCCGTCTACGAGTCGCTGCTGCAGCGACAGGGGGAGCAGTGGGTGCAGCCGCGGGTCGAGCGCACGGCTCGCGTCCTCGAGCTGCTCGACGATCCGCAGAAGACCTACCGCGTCGTGCACATCAGCGGCACGAACGGAAAGACCTCGACGGCGCGCGTCATCGAGAGCCTGCTGCGCGCGCACGGCCTGCGCACCGGCCTGTTCACGAGTCCGCACCTCGAGCGGTTCACCGAGCGGATCACGATCGACGGCGAGCCGATCTCGGATGCCGCGATCGCCGACGCGTGGGACGAGATCGAGCCGTTCGTGGATATCGTCGACGCCGAACTCGCCGCCGCCGGCGACGCGGCGCTGACCTTCTTCGAACTGCTCACCGTGCTCGCCTTCGTCGCCTTCTCGGACGCGCCGATCGACGTGCTCGTGCTCGAAGTGGGCATGGGCGGCGCGTGGGACTCGACCAACACGGCCGACGGCGACGTCGCCGTGTTCACCCCGATCGCCATCGATCACGCCGATCGTCTGGGCGAGACCATCACCGAGATCGCGACCGTCAAGGCCGGGATCATCAAGGACAGCGCGGCGGTCGTCTCGGCACGCCAGCAGCCCGCCGTCGAAGCCGTGCTCAAGGCCGTGGCCGAGGCACGGGGCGCCACGATCTCGTTCGAGGGAGACGACTTCGCGCTCGTTTCGCAGCGTCTCGCGGTGGGCGGGCAGCTCATCTCGGTACGCGGCCTCGCGGGCGTCTACGAAGACGAGTACCTGCCGCTGTACGGCTCGCACCAGGGCTTCAACGCATCTCTCGCGATCGCCGCTGTCGAGTCGCTCCTGGGCGGTGCCACCCGTGCGATCTCGAGCGACGTGCTCGCCGAGGCCTTCGGCCAGACGACCTCACCCGGACGCCTGCACCTCGCCGGCACGCATCCGACGGTCCTGGTCGACGCGGCGCACAATCCGCACGGTGCACAGGCCCTCGCGACGGCTCTGCGCGAATCGTTCGACTTCGACGACTGGGGCGTCGTGCTGGGCGTGCTCGACGACAAGGACGCGGGCGGAATCGTCACCGCGCTCTCGGATGTCGCGACCCATGTCTTCGCGACCGCGCCGGCCTCGGAACGTGCGTCCGAACCCGACGCGATCGCCGACGTCGCCGAGGCGGCGGGCCTGTCTGTGACGGTCCATGACGACCTCAGCGCGGCAGTGGAGGCGGCACGAGAGTGGGCCGCAGCATCCGATCGTCGTGCCGTCGTCGTGACGGGCTCGGTCGTGCTGGCCGGCGAAGCGCTCACGCTCGCCGAGATCGAGGACTGGAAGTCGGGTTGGACATCATGACGGGAACGCAGACACCCCAGCCGCGCCGCCGCCGCGGCGCCGCGGAATCTCTCGCGTCGATCGTGCTCGCCTTCGAGTCGGTCATCGCCTTCCTGGGAGGGCTCGTCATCTTCGGGCTGGACACGCTGCCCGACGGCATCGAACGGTGGTGGGGC
Organism: Microbacterium sp. NPDC055910; assembly: GCF_042271185.1. NCBI lineage: Bacteria > Bacillati > Actinomycetota > Actinomycetes > Micrococcales > Microbacteriaceae > Microbacterium > Microbacterium sp. NPDC055910. Next base: position 4,409 of record NZ_JBHJZS010000008.1, on the reverse strand, counting down.
GTCGTGGCGGGAACGACCCTGGCCGTTCTCATGATCCTGACGGGTCGTCTCGTGCGCTACCGGTGGGGGATCGCGATCGGCTGGCTGCTGCAGCTCGTCGTCGCCCTCGGGGCGCTCCTCGAGCCCGTGCTCATCATCGTCGCGCTCATTTTCGGCGGCATGTACGGCTATGCCACCATCAAGGGAGCGGCTCTCGACCGGCGCAACGCCGCGATCGAGGCGCAGCAGCCCGACCAGGCCTGACAAACGGAATGGAAACACGCATGACCACGGAAGAGACCCTCGTCCTCATCAAGCCGGACGGCGTTGCCCGCGGGCTCACCGGGGCGATCCTCGCCCGCATCGAGGCGAAGGGCTACGCCCTCGTCGACATCCGCCTCGTCGAGCCCGACCGCGCCCGTCTCGAGCGGCACTACGCCGAGCACGAGGGCAAGCCCTTCTACGAGCCGCTCCTGGACTTCATGATGTCGGGTCCGTCGGTCGCGATCCGTGTCGCCGGCAACCGCGTCATCGAGGGCTTCCGCTCGCTCGCCGGCACGACCGACCCGACGACGGCAGCCCCGGGAACCGTCCGCGGCGACTTCGGCCGCGACTGGGGCCTCAAGGTGCAGCAGAACCTCGTGCACGGCTCGGACAGCCCCGACTCCGCCGCGAGGGAACTCAGCATCTGGTTTTGATACGAGACGGATCAATGCTGCGCAGCAGCGTTGATGCGGCTCGTATCAAGATCGAGTAGCAGCGCGAAGCGCAGCGTATCGAGATCTCGCGTCCCGGGATCAATGCTGCGCAGCAGCGTTGATGCGGCTCGTATCAAGATCGAGTAGCAGCGCGAAGCGCAGCGTATCGAGATCTCGCGTCCCGGGATCAATGCTGCGCAGCAGCGTTGATGCGGCTCGTATCAAGATCGAGTAGCAGCGCGGAGCGCAGCGTATCGAGATCTCGCGTCCCGGGATCAATGCTGCGCAGCAGCGTTGATGCGGCTCGTATCAAGATCGAGTAGCAGCGCGCATCTCGATACGCGCTTCGCGCTACTCGATGACCGGGGGTTTGCGGTCCGCGCTACTCGATGACCGGTCGGGGGCTTCGCGCTACTCGATGAGCGGGGTTTCGCGGATCAGAACAGCGAGTTCACAATGCTCACGACGGCATTCATCTCGATCTGCGCGAGCAGAAGCACGAGCGCATAGCTGAGGATCGTCGCCAGCGGCACCCACGCCATGAGCTTGTCCGCAGTCCGGCGCACGCCGGCCGGCACGGCGAGCACTCCCGAGCGCAGCACATGCAGCGTCACAACATAGAACGTCGGGATCGTGACGGCCCACGTGACCATGCACCACGGGCACAGGGTGTGCAGGTTCGGCGCGTAGATGCTCTGGCCGATGAGCCAGATGACGAAGCCGAAGGCGAACGCGGTGCCGGCCCAGAACAGCAGCCAGAACCATCGCGCGAAGCGTGCGCGGGCGAGGATCGCGACGCCGACGGCGATCGGTGCCACCCAGCAGGCGAGCCCCAGCAACGGGTTCGGAAAGCCGAAGATCCTGCCCTGCCACGCGTCGAGGTTGGCGCTGCACTGCACGAGCACCGAGATGTCGCAGGCGGCGGCTGCACCGGGATTGGCGAGGCCGTCGAGCTTCGCGAGGGTGAGCGAAAAGGCTGCCCACCACCCGATCGCGCCGGCGATGATGAGCCACACCGCGAGGACGGTCGGGCGCGTGTGGGTCTGAGACGGGGGCATGCCTCGGATTATCGCAAAGATGGCCTATGGGTGAGGCGTGGGCGGGCCATGAAAGTCTTCACACGTCGATGTGTGAGCATTCGGTCCGGGAAAGTGCGATAATGATGCGGATGCGCCGCGGCCGCGCCGCCACCGCATCATCGAAGACTTCAGGGCGATGACAGCCCTTCGCAGCCTGGGCGCACAGCCGGCTGCAGACCGAGTGAGTTCGCGGCACCGCAGGTGCGGCACCGCACGAGATTTCGCCGGGCGACGCGCGGTGTCGCCCCGCAGGGAGTACGCCAGTGATGGCTGATGACAGCACCTCAGAACACCCCGACGGCGACGAATCGAGCGCCCCGACGACGACGGAGACCGCTCCGCCTGACGTGACCGGCCTTCCGGTCGCACTCGAGGGGCCCGACATCGACGTGCCGACCGATGCCGAGCCGCCGCCCGCCGTCGTTGCGGCCGGTGACGACGCGGACCCCGCCAGCGAGGCGCCCACCGGCGACGCCGGCGCACCCGCGTCGGACGAGTCCGACGACGGGTCGGATTCGCCGGAGACCGGCGGCGCGGTCGCGGACGAGCCGGAGCAGTCCGGCCCCGTCACGGCCGTCTCGCTCGGCCTGCTGCCCGAGACCTTCGTCTCCGCGGTGTCGACGGCGCTGCACTTCTACGCGCCCGAGATCGTGCCTCTGCCGGCCCTGCCGGACGAGCGTCCGCACCACGACGACCAGTCGTCGTCGAGCTCCCGTCGGCGTGGGCGTCGCCGCGGGGGAGACCCGCGCGACGACGAGCAGGCCGAACACCCCGCGCCGCACCGTCAGCGTGCCGTCGAGCTCATCACCGAGCCTCAGCGCATCAAGGGTTCCACCCGTCTCGAAGCGAAGAAGCAGCGTCGTCGTGACGGCCGCGAAGCGGGTCGCCGCCGCGCGGTCGTGACCGAGGCCGAGTTCCTCGCCCGCCGCGAGGCGGTCGACCGCGAGATGATCGTGCGATCGAAGAACGGCCGCGTGCAGATCGCGGTGCTCGAGGACAACGTGCTCGTCGAGCACTATGTCGCGCGCAACCAGGACGCATCCCTCATCGGCAACGTCTACCTCGGTCGCGTGCAGAACGTGCTGCCGAGCATGGAAGCGGCATTCGTCGACATCGGTCGCGGACGCAACGCCGTGCTGTACTCGGGCGAGGTCGACTGGGATGCCGTCGAGACCGGCAACCAGCCGCGCCGTATCGAGCTCGCGCTCAAGAGCGGCGACAAGGTTCTCGTGCAGGTCACGAAGGACCCCGTGGGCCACAAGGGCGCACGCCTCACGAGCCAGATCTCGCTGCCCGGCCGCTACCTCGTGTACGTTCCCGGCGGCGCGATGAACGGCATCTCGCGCAAGCTGCCCGACACCGAGCGGGCCCGCCTGAAGAAGATCCTCAAGGAAGTCCTGCCGGAGTCCTCGGGCGTGATCGTGCGCACGGCGGCCGAGGGAGCGACCGAAGAGCAGCTCACCCGCGACGTGCAGCGCCTCACGAACCAGTGGGAGCACGTCTCACGGCAGATCGATTCGATCCAGGCGCCGGCCCTGCTGCATTCGGAGCCCGATCTGCTGGTGAAGATCGTCCGCGACGTCTTCAACGAGGACTTCACGCGCATGCTCATCCAGGGCGATGAGGCGTACGCGACGATCACGAAGTACCTCGAGTCGGTCGCACCCGACCTGCTCGACCGTGTCGAGGCGTACGAAGACGATGTCGATCCGTTCGACGCGCACCGCATCACCGAGCAGATCGAGAAGGCTCTCGATCGCAAGGTGTGGCTGCCGTCGGGCGGATCTCTCGTCATCGACCGCACCGAGGCGATGACGGTCGTCGACGTCAACACCGGAAAGTTCGTCGGCTCGGGCGGCAACCTCGAAGAGACCGTCACGAAGAACAACCTCGAAGCCGCCGAAGAGATCGTCCGTCAGCTGCGCTTGCGCGACATCGGCGGCATCATCGTGATCGACTTCATCGACATGGTGCTCGAATCCAACCGCGACCTCGTCCTGCGCCGTCTCGTCGAGTGCCTGAGTCGCGACCGCACGAAGCACCAGGTGGCCGAGGTCACGTCGCTCGGCCTCGTGCAGATGACGCGCAAGAAGCTGGGCCTCGGACTGCTGGAGACTTTCAGCGAGGCGTGCGATGTGTGCGCCGGTCGCGGCGTCATCGTGCACCACGACCCCGTCGTCAAGCACCGCGGCACGACAGGCGGCGCATCGGGCGGACGTCGCTCGCGCGGCGGCTCGAACCCGCCGGCCGGTTCGAACGGCACGCATGTCATCACGGAAGGCGCGAAGTCCGCGCTCGCGCAGATCGCGGCGTCGACGATCCATCACCCCGACGAGCCGGCCGAACAGGCGCCGATCGTGGAGGCTCCCGTCGAGCGGCCGAAGAAGCAGCGCAAGAAGCGGCAGGACTCCGCCGCCAAGAACGCGGGCCCCGCAAAGAACGCCAACGCGTCCAAGACCGAGAAGGACCTTCTTCTCGATTCGGTTCTGAGTGCGCTTCCCGAGCCCAAGGCTCCGGGACAGGGACGGTCACGCCGTCGTGTCACGACGGCTGCGCTGACGGGGACTCCCGTCGCGCCGACGACAGCGCCCGCGAAGCCCGCGTCAGAGGACTGAGCCGTGTGTCACAGCCCGCGCCGCTCGCGGGCTGTGAC
>NZ_JBHJZS010000007.1:0-117453 GCF_042271185.1 Microbacterium sp. NPDC055910 | reverse complement strand
ACCCCAACCAGCCGCCCATGGTCCCCAATGTCTGACCCCCCTCGTAGTCTGTAACTGTCAGAGATACAAACCCCAGGAAGGGACACACCATGACCGAAACAGAAGCAATCCAAAAGGTCGCTGACTACTACGCGGTCACCTACGGTCCCGACTTCGCCGCGGGCATCACCTACGGCTACGACGCCGACCACGACTGCTGAGAGGACAGGCACCATGACCAATCACCTGCCAACCCTGAACCGCGAGAGCAACCCGCTCCTGACCGTTATGCGAGCCGCGGGCCGCGCGGGCGTCGCCGTGCTGCTGTGGGGCAAGCCCGGTGTCGGCAAGTCGTCCCTGCTGGCGGGGCTGGCGGAGGCAGAAGGGCTGCCGATGGAGACGGTGATCGCCTCGCTTCGTGAGCCAGCCGATTTCGCGGGCCTCCCCGTCGTGCAGGACACTGGCGTCGAACTGGCCGCGCCCGCCTGGGCGACACGGCTTGCCATGGCCGACGAGGGCTACCTGTTCCTCGACGAGCTGACCACCGCACCGCCCGCAGTACAGGCCGCGGCACTCCGGGTCGTGCTGGATCGTGTTGTGGGCGATCTCACCCTCTCCCGAGGAGTCCGCATCGTCGCGGCGGCGAACCCGCCCGAGCAGGCCGCGGACGGCTGGGACTTGGCCGCGCCCATGGCCAACCGGTTCCTGCACATCGATCACGAGCCGTCCACGAATGACTGGATCGACGGCATGGTGGCCGGCTTCCAACTCCCCGCGTCCGGGCGTGTGCTCGACTACTCTCCGGTCCTGCGAGCCGCGAGCCGCGCTGAGGTCGCGTCCTTCATCCGCACCCGCCCCGACATGCTCCACATGCTTCCGAGCGAGGATGCCGCGAGCGGTCGTGCGTGGCCCTCACACCGCACCTGGACGATGACTGCCGACGTGCTGGCGTTCCTTGATCCCGGCGACACGCCCGCGACACTCCTGGCCACGACGGGCCTGGTCGGAGAGGGCGCGGCCACGGAGTACATCGCCTGGCGTGCGCTGAACGATCTGCCCGATCCTGCCGACGTGCTGGCCGACCCGGCATCCGTGCCCTGGGAGAGTCTCGAACCGTCCCGCGCGTGGGCGACACTCACCGCTGTCACCGCCTATGCCACCGCAGACGGCACGAAGAAAGGCTGGCTGTCGGCCTGGTCCCCGCTCGCGGTCGCCGCGGCAGCCGGGTTGCAGGACGTGGCCGCGGCGAACGCCAGGGCGCTGCTCAAGTCCCGCCCAACCGGCACCCGTCCCCCGGCGAGCGCGAAAGCGTTCCTCGCGATCCTGAGCGACGCCGGTCTGATCCCGCAGGAGGTCGCAGCATGAACCCGACGATCCGCCCCCTGACCGCCGACGAGCGGCGGATGCTCGCCGCCGCCCGCCTGGCCGCCGTCGAATCCGCGCCCTACCTCGCGCACGCGCTGTTCTCCGTTCGACCGCTGGCCGCGGTCGGCCTCGCGACCTTCGCCGTGGACAGGTTCTGGCGGCTGTACGCCGATCCGGCCACGCTCGCCGAATGGGGTCCGCAGATGAGCGGTGCCGTGCTCGTACACGAGGTCTGCCACCTGATCCGCGACCACGCGGGCCGCGCCGATTCCCTCCCCGGTCCCGTCGATCACGATCGCTGGAATCTCGCCGCGGACGCCGCAATCAACGACGACCTGATGCGCGCGGGCCTGCCCCTCCCGGAATGGGTCGTCACCCCCGCCAGCCTCGGTCTGCCGGATGCGGGCATCGAGGAGTCCTACTACGCCGCTATCGCGCCTCAGCCGCCTCAGACCGACGTCGGCTGCGGATCGGGCGCAGGTGACCCACGACAGCCCTGGGAGCCGTCCCCAGGCGACGCGCAGATGCCCGGCCTGGACGAGGGACAGGTGACGATCACCCGCCGAAAGGTCGCCCACGACATTCGCGACACCGTAGCCTCCGGGCGCGGCACCGTCCCCGCTGGCATGGCGCGATGGGCGAGCAAGGAACTGGCACCGGCCACCGTTCCCTGGCGCAAGGTGCTCGCCGGAATGGTGCGCCGCGCCGCCGCCCTCACCGCGGGCCGGATCACCTACACCTACACCCGACCTGGACGACGACGCCTCCCCCGGATCGTCACTCCCGCCATGCGCGCACCGCGGGTGACGGCGGCAGTGGTCATCGATACGTCGGGAAGCATGACGCGCGCTGACCTCGACACGGCGCTCAGCGAGGTCGGCGGCGTCATCAAAGCGGTGGGCGGCACGGTCCAAGTGATCGCCTGCGACGCTCACGCTGACCGCGCCCGCAACGTGCGACATGCACGCGACGTTCAACTGATCGGCGGCGGCGGAACAGACATGACGGTCGGGATCACTGCCGCGGAGTCACTGACCCCCAGCCCGGACGTGATCATCGTCATCACCGACGGCGATACCCCCTGGCCTCCCCGCCCCACCCGCGCCCGCCTCATCGCTGTGATCACTCGCGAGCACGGGATGCGAAGGCTCCCCGCCTGGGCGCGCGGCATCCACGTCCCCGCCGCCCTCTGACCCATCCTCAGGTATCGGTTGCGTCTTCGGCCTCCTGCAGTACACGATCCGCAAGACCCCACCCCACAAGAAAAGCCTCCCGCCGATGACGACCGCAGAGGCGCGCACCAGTCCGATGAGGCTGGTGGGCGAGTAGTACCCATCGTTGTGGTGACCTCGATGCCGCGGCGATCTCACGACTCCGTCGCCCTGGTGATGGCTCATCTCGTTTCCCTCCGTACAGGTGCTCCACCTACAAGGGGTGGATCTGTCTGATCGAGTCGACAGACTCGGCCCGGTGTTGTCTACTTTTCCCGGTGTCGGTGGCTCCTTGTAGGTTGGAAGTAGGCAAGAGGAGGGCACCATGACCGGATCGAGACGGACCCTGGATCACACACTCGCGCAACTGGCGGAACGCATCTGCGTCGCCGCGGGCACCGACCTCGGCGCGGTCCTGAACGACCTGACCGCCACCGCAGGCGACCCTCGAACCCCCGCCGCGATCCGCTCCGGTTGGCACGTGGCAGACACCACCCTCCCCGCCCCTGATGGGACGGTGACCGCGTGAGCCGCGCTCAGTTCGACCTCGGGGCTCGGCTTCGCGCAGCGCTCGCCGCCACCCCCGTCCCCATCGCCGCCTACGCGCCCGCGATCCCGCCCACAGGGGGCATCGCCGTCACCGTGGACACCGACGGTGAGCACGTCTACCTCGCCGCCGCTGACGACACCACCGGCCGCACGATCACCGGAACCGACCGGGCAGGCCTGGATGCGCTCTCCTCCCTCGGAGCAACCGTCACCGCTCCCCGTCGCCCGGTCGTGGTCGGAACCTCTCGCGACCTCGCCACCCTCACCGCGCTTGCCCGTGCGTACCCGGACGCCGACGCATCACCCGTGATCGGCTGGTGGGACGAGCGCCGCGACTACCCCGGCACCGACGCCGTACACATCGTCACCGACACCGCACGGCTGCGCTGGACTCTCGGCGTCCACCCCGACCGCGAGCGCGAGATCGACACCTGGGGACAGTGGCTCGGCGTCACGACCACCGGCCCGCAACGGCTCCTCGACCTCGCACGCCGCACAAGCTCCGGCCCGCTCCTACCAGGCATCCTCCACGCCAGCATCCTCGACACCGCCTCCTGGCAGCGCTACACCCACCGCCTGAGCGCCGGTCGCCCCTGGTGGGTCAAGGACACCCGCATCGACGCCGCACTCGGCCTGATCGGACGCTCCCACGCCGCCGAATGGTACGAATCCATCCGGCTCGACGACCCCCTCGTCGCGCTCGCCGCGGCCCATGACGGCACCGTTGTTCCTGGCACGATCATCGACCGATCTGAGGCGTCGGTCGTGGTCGCCGCTGATCGACCTCTCAGCCGTCTGCGGGTGGACAGCAAGGTCACTGCCTGGCTTGGAGAGCCGGTGAACGCGGGGGCAGTCTCCTGCCTCACTGGGAGCGTGAGCGCGGCGAGCATCGACACCACCGCACGCCTGACCATCACGATCAGCGGGTTGCCTCGCCGGGGAGGCGATCTGAAAGCGGGCGACCGGCTGACGCTTCGACCTGGCCGCGTCGATCCGAACATGCAAGCCAACGCCCGGCGACTCGCCGCCGCGGGCTATCGGCGCGGCACCAACTGGATCGCCGGTCGCGGCAACCCGGTCCCTCGCCGTGGTGACGTTCCGCTAGACGTGATCGTCGCCGCCGCAGAGGGATGACACTGCTGTCTACTTCTGCCGGTGTCGGAGGCTACTAGTAGCGTGAAGGTATGAGGAAAGCACCGGCCGCGACCACCACGACAGCCCCCACGCCTGCCCCGGCACCGCAGCCGCCCCACGCAACCGAGCACCTCAGAAATCCCACGCTCGCGCAAGCCCTGTTCGCTGTGTGGAGCGGCGACGCCGCAGTGGTCATCGACTCTCCTCCCGGAGCCGGAAAGACCCACCTGATCACCCGGCTCGCACACCAACTCCACACCCGCGCCGGGATGACCGTCGCGATAGCCGCGCAGACTCGCGCGCAGAGCATCGACGTCGCCAACCGCACCGCCGTCACCGGAGCGCGAACTGTCCTCCAAGTGGATGCCGAGAAAGAACGACCCCGCACCCTGAATGCGAATGTCGCCGTCACCAATGCCCGTCACCTGCAACCCGGAGCGGGCGTCATCGTCGCCACGACGGCACGCTGGCTGTGGATGCCCCTCAACCGCAGCACCCACTTCGACGTGCTCCTGATCGATGAGGCCTACCAACTCACCTTCGCCGACCTCGGCGCGCTCGGCTCCCTCGCCGACCAGTTCGTCCTCGTGGGCGACCCTGGTCAGATCGCTCCTGTCGTCACCGGAGCCACCCGCCGCTGGGACGCATCCCCTACAGGCCCTCAGACTCCCGCACCGCAGGCACTCATCGCCGCGCACGGCCCCGACGTCGCCCGCCTCCGACTCCCCCAGACCTGGCGATTCGGCCCCGACACCGCCAGCCTGCTCGCACCGCTCTACCCGTCACTGCCGTTCACGTCCGCACGGCCCCCACGCAACCTCACAATCGACCGCCAGCCGATCCCCGAATACCGCGCCACTCCGCTCCCCGCCACGGGCGGCACCGCCGATCCACGCGTGATCCTCACCGCCACTCAGACCGTCCGCGACCTCATCGCGACGGCAACCGTCAACACCCCCGGGGAGTCCCGACCGCTGACTCCCGCCGACGTCGCCGTCATCGCTCCCCATGTCGAGCAGGCCGCGCTCGCCGCGGCAGGTTTGGCCGACCTGCCCGATGTGTTCGTGGGCACGATCAATCAGGCGCAAGGTCTACAGAGAGAGGCGGTCGTGGCGATCCATCCGCTTCTCGGGCATCACGTTGACGAGCCGTTCGCCCTCGACCTCGGCCGCCTGTGTGTCGCCCTCTCCCGGCACCGCGCGCACGTGACGGTGATCATCGACGAGCGATCTGGCGATCTGCTCAGCGACGCGCTCCGAGAGCGCCCGGACGCACGCATCCTGCGCGCGCACGCCGATCTGCTGGGCCAACTCACTGCGGCGTGATCATTGCTCGACGACGGCGGGAGCAAGGCGCTGTGTCGGGTGTGTCCAATCCCATCCGGGCAGCGAGGCGATCGCTGCAGTGGTGACTTCATCGAGCTGGCCGGCCTTGTAGCGTGATCGCCAGTAGGCCACACGCCGGCCGATCGGAATGACTTGGCGTCCGATCTGGAAGACGGTGCTGAATCGCACGTCGCCGGCGTCGCGATCTGGCTCGGCCGCGATCCATCCGCGCAGCGCGGTGAGGAACTCCTCGAGCCTCGCTTTGCGCTGCTCGAGCGCACCGGGGATCTTCCCGAGCTCGCGGCGTTGGGAGTTCGTCAGTGCTGCCTCGCGCTGAGCGCGGAGCCATCGGGAGAGGAGCGAGTCGACCGCCTCGAGCCCGTCCAGGCTGCCGTGCTCCGACACGTAATCATGGAGTGCGGCGATGCGCCGTTCCCAGATCATCGCGGATCGGGACGCATATCCGCTCCAGGACCAGCCGGCACGCTCCTCGAGCTCGCGTGTCCGGACAGCGTCCAGCGTGCCCTGGCGGTACCGGATCCTCTGATTCTTCACGCGCTGCCCGAGCGGGTACGGGACGCCCGCGATGATACGGCTCGTGGCCGCTTGTGGGACACGAGCTTCACCGTGCTGCCCAATCCACCAGTCGAGCTCGTCGAGGAACGTCGTCCACGCGGCCTCCTGCGTGCGCCCCATCTCGCGTTGGACATCGCCCATCGTCTCGCACCACCCTTATGCCGGAATAACTAGACACGTTACCGGGCGGTACCGACATCCCGGGTTGGACTAGAGCGACCGGGCGGCCTCTCGAGCTCGAGCGCCACGAGCGACGCGATACGCGCGCTTCACGACGACCTCGAGCTTGTGCTCCTCTTCCGCCGACCATGGCTTTCCCGTGTGCGGATCACGGTGAATCCCGACACCGTTGCCGACGGTGACTGTCCCGACCAACGGAAAGACGCCGTAAAAGTGTTCCGTCGCATCGCTCACCTCGACGGCGGCACCTTCCGACAGCGTGACGACGGTGCGCTTCGTGACGCCGTCGGATACGACCGTGCGCAGCCGGCTCACATCATCGGCGAGCTGCTCCTGATACTTCGTCATTTTTGCTCCCTTTGTATCTCTGACAGTGTCAGCCTATCGAGGAGCTCCGACATCGCGGGCTGCGCCGCCACCACCGCGACCACGACCACGACCACGACCACTTGTAGCAACCTGTCGACTTTTCCGGCCCGCTTCCACCCCTTATAGGTGAGCACTGGCATGCCCTCGGCTTTCCGCTCGCCGCATGTCTGTGGCCCGTGATACTTTGTAACTGTCAGAGATACAAAGAAGATGGAGTGAGTGATGAGCAGAGCATTCTTCGGATGCATCCGAACAGCCCTCAGCACCGAGGCGAACACCGAGTTTCAGACGAACCAGGCGCTTGCTCGGCGACAGGAGGAGCTGGACGACTACGGGCGCTCGGGATACGTGCTCACCAGCACGATCTCGGTGCCCGCCGCGGACCGCGTCACCATAGTCGACACCATGCAGCGGATCGTCGAGGACTGATCATGCGGCGCTGCATCATGTGCGACGAGCCGAACCCGATGTACATCCCGGACGACGTCGTCGACGACTACGGCACCTACAGCTGCGGCAACTGCGGATTCGAGATGGAGTGCGCGCGAGAGCTGCCCGCACCGCCGGTCACGGCGATCCCTCTCATCCCCACTGCGATCCTCCTCTCCCTCCCGCACGTGGACGAGCCCGCACTCGAGCACACGCCGCCGGCGCTTCTCCTGACAGGGAGCCACCATGGATGACACCAACCCCGCCACAAGCACCGAGCAGCTCGTCTACATCGGCCGAGCGCGAGCAGCCTCAGGAAAGCTCGCACACTGGTACCGCCCCATCGTGGGCAACATCCTCGATTCCGGGCGGCAGGTCGGGACACTCAAGCGCTACGCGTCCAGCCCTATTGGCGCGATCGTCACCGTCCACCGACCCGCAGGCCAACCGGACCACATCTACACTGCGGGCCAGTACGCCCCCGAGATCTCCGGCGCATGGCACGACGAAGCGGCTATCAACGAGTGGCGCACAACCGACCGTGCCGAGTACCAACGCGACGCCAACGAGTCACGCGCGCGCAAAGAGCTCGCCGGCGTCCCGGACGAGTTCATCGCCGCCCTCGACACCCTCGCCGCACACTTCTCCCGCCTCAACCACAGCCAGCGCGCAGCACTGCTCTTCCTCGTGCAGACGAAGCTTCTGCGCGGATAGCGAGCAGCACAATGCACACGATCGACATCATCGGCGACCAGTTCCCCCACGGCACACCTCGAGGATTCACCGAAGGATGCCGCGGAGCCGCCTGCCCCGCGCTGATCAGCTGTCGCGACATCCACACCAGATACGCGGGCGACTGGAGCTTCAAACGCCTCATCGACGTCGGCACCCCGCTCGAGGAGATCATCGCCCGCGAGACAGCAGAACGAGACAGCGTCCGAGAACGCGACCGAGCCGCGACCCACGCGGACCGTCACGCTGAGGCGCGAACCACACGAGCGCGCGCCGCCAACCGGAAGCCATCGTCCACCCGCGGCCGCGGCGCTTCGCCCGCGGTGGCACTTCCGACACGCGCCACCCCAGCGGTGTCACCCCCAGTAGCTCCCGAATCCGCGGCACCAAGGGTGCACCCCGGATATGCCTGGCTTTCCAACGCTGAGACCCTCGCTGCCGAACTCCCCGTTGAGCAGGCGGCCGACTGGCGGCGAGCGCTCGAGGAGTATCGCTCCGCGCTTGACGCGCACGTCGCAGACCTGGCCGGATGGGCGGCCGATCGCCGGCGGGGCCGTGCAACTCTGCGCAGCGCCAAGCTGATGCTCGAGCAAACCCGGATCGCCCTGAGCACAGGGATCTCCCTGGACGGAGCGATCTCCGCTGCAGCGGATGCCGCACGAACGGAGTATGACTGTGCCCTGGCGGCGTGGGAGGAGCATGCGGCGTCCGCGAGGCCAGAACCGCCTGCCCGTCCGCGCCGGCCGCAACACCGCCTCGTGAAGCGGACGCCGGCGGCGCCGCGCGAGCTGAAGCCCCATGGGACGAACGCTTGCCGGGCTCGAGGGTGTGATCGCCCGGAATGCATCGAGGCAGGCCGTCAGTACCACCGCGCATGGGTGGCCGGGCGGCAGGGTCAGAACATCGAGACGAAACATCACGGCACGGCCTATGGCTACCAGCTCGGTTGCAAAGACCGTTCGAACTGCCCTGCCGAGATTTCCTGCGCGGATGCGTCGCTGAACGAGGAACGACGACGAGCACGGCAAGCGGGCATTCCCGCACAAGCTCCCCGTGTCCCCGCTGAGCCCGTGCGCGAACGCGTTCGAGAACTCATGGCATCGGGCATGACCATCCTCTCGATCGCCGCCGACGCGCAGGTCTCCAAGACAGGGATCAAGATCTTGCTCTATGGGCGGTCGGGTGCCCGCAAGGGCGAGGTGCCCGCGGCGATCGAACAGGGCAAGGCTGATCGGATCATGCAGCTCAAGCCCCACCGCGGAGCATCCTCACAGACTGCGTGAGTCAATCACGCACCGGTTACCGCTTCCTGTTGGCGAAGGGCCAGCGCCCATACCGCTCCGCGAACACTGCGCGGTAGTGGATCTCGACAGCCTCTGCCGACTCGTCAGGAGTTGTGGCCCAACAGACCAGCAGCTCGTCCTGATCAGCCAGCTGCCAGATGGACCGTCCACCCTGATGACTGGCACCCTTTCGCGCGAACTGGCCCAGTCGCTTGCGCAGCCCGCCGGCCTTTGCCTCGGCCTTCCCGATGTAGACCACCGGCGTGCCCTCAATCCATCGAGCGGACAAGTCCTCGAGGGGGTAAGCCGCTCCGGCGCGTGCTCTGGTCACCTCGAGTAGGTGAGGCGGTGTGCTCGCTGTTCGCAGCACGAGGTAGATGCCGGGGGAACGGGGGACATTGGCTGTGTTGAGCTCGGCGAAGGCGACGAAGCCAGCGAAGCCCACCTCCTCGAGTCCAGCTCGATCCCACGAAGCCGGCAATTGAAGCGAGCTCATTCGCCGTCCACTTCCGCAACGGCGAGCGCAATCCCCCGAGGATGCACGGACGCTCGCATCAGCTCAACCACGAACCGGCACCGAGAGCAGCTTGCCGCTCGAACCAGCAGCCGTAACGATGACCACGCCACCCTCGGGCGGCTCCACCGTCGCGATCCCGTCGGCGTCGACTGTCAGGACGTATCCGCTGACGACAGCGCGACGGTGATCCTGGATCTCCTCGATCGGCGCGTCACCGTGACGAACCACGTCGGTGTCGACGTACTGGATCGGACGCGCCTGGCCACGGACCCACGGCTTGACGGGGCTCTTCTGCCCCACCAACGAGGCGAACTCCACCGACTCCTCGGCGTCGAAGTAGACGCGGCCGTCCTCTTGGCGCTCATGCGACTTCACGTCATAGACGGAGACCACCTGGTCGTTGTAAACCCCGACGACCACATCGCCGTAGCGTTCCACAGCCTCATCGGTCACCCCGGCCCACCAGCCCAGAGTGGCGTCCTCCATATCCCTGAGGCCGGCGAGCACCTCTCGGTAGGACTTGCGCAGATTCACGACGATCATTGTTCTTCCTTCATCCGGTGAAGATGGGTCTTCTTTGTCACTCGTTTCGAAGATAGCACTTCTTCAACCCAAGATGTTTCTGTAGGTTCCCGCCCGAAATGGCGAAGGTTTCCGCTATTCCACGGTATTTGACAGCGACTTACGGACAAGGAATCCACGCGAAGTGGCGGATTCCTACATTCCGCCAACTAGCAGTGGAGCTGTAGGCGGTTCGGATCGGAAGAACTGCCCGCGCGGATCCGAGCTACCGGCCCTTCGGGCCGAGGGAGCCGGCCGTGTACTCCTCGAGCGGGACCTCGCCATTCCGCCAGGCGCGCAGCACCGGTTCGAAGATGCGCCAGCTCTCCTCCGCCATGTCGGCCCGCACCGACAGCAGCGGGTCACCCTCGACGATGCCCTGCAGCACCTGACCATAGGGGAGCAGGTCGCCCAGCTCTTTCTTCGCAACCAGGGTGCTGCGTTCCAATGTGAACGCGTCGCCACTTCCGTTCATCGTCAGATCGAGTTCGACTGAGCCCGACTTGAGATCAAGCGTGATGCAGTCGGGCGCCGGAGCGCCGCCGAACCCGGGGATTGCCGGCACCGGCCGCATGTGCACGCGCACCCGAGTCACGTACTTGCCGAGAGCCTTGCCCGACCGCAGCACGAACGGCACGCCATGCCACCGCGCGGTGTCCACCTCGAGGGTGACCTGCGCGAACGTCTCGGTCTCTAGCGCCGGATCCACCCCCGGTTCATCCGTGTACGAAGGCATCGATCGCTCGCCCACCTTGCCGGCCGTGTAGCGGGCCCGGCGGCTGGAAGTAGCCGGATCGTCGTCCCACACGTGGGTGGCGCGCAGAACCTGGGAGGCATTCGATCGGAGCTCGACCTCGTTCAGCCGCGGCGGCCGCTCCATCGCGACGAGCGCGAGGACCTCGAGCAGATGGCTCTGCAGCATGTCGACGAGGGCACCCGCGTGGTCGTAGTAGCCGCCGCGCCCCTCGAGTCCGAGCAGTTCGTCGTACACGATCTCGACGCGTTCGATGCGGCGGCTGTTCCACACCGGCTCGAGAAACTGATTCGCGAAGCGCAGGCCGAGGATATTCAGCACCATCGACATCCCCAGGAAGTGATCGATGCGGAACACCTGCTCTTCGGGCACAAGCTGCGCGATCTGTCGGTTCAGCGCGCGCGCAGACTTCAAATCGGTGCCGAACGGCTTCTCGAGCGCGAGGCGAGTGCCATCGGGGAGGTCAAGCGAACGCAGCGAGGCACACACCTTGGTGGTGACGGCGGGCGGCAGGGCGAAGTAGATGATCGGCGTGTGGTCGCACGCCGCGATCAGACTGCGAAGCTGCTCGGCATCCGTCACGTCTCCCGTGATATACCGGGCGGATTCGAGGTAGCGGTCGGCGTTCTTGGGATCGGTGACCAGCGCGAAGCTGTCGCGGATCAGCTGCCGCCATTCCGCGTCCGTGCGCTCTTCCCGAGCCGCGCCGATCACCTGCACGTCGTAGTCGTGCGACGACAGCAGGCTCGCCAGCCCCGGGAGCAGCAGGCGCTTAGTCAGGTCGCCCCCGGCTCCGAGAATCAACAGGCTCACGCTCTTGGGTGCTCGACGCTTGGTCACAGCCCCAATGCTAGGTCGTGGTCGTCCGGCGCGAGGGCCCCTCGTGCGCGAGCCCCTCCGGTGCTGCCGGTTGGATCCCGGTACACGCTCGAGGTCACGCGCTGGCGGAGTCCGCCTTCCGGCTGCCGGCCTCCAGCACGTCACCGGCGGGAAGCTCGGCGTGCCCGCCGAACTGCAGGCGCATCGCCGAGAGCAGCTGGTTCGCGTAGTGATCCTCACCGCGGGAGGCGAAGCGCTCGAACAGTGCCGCCGCGAGCACCGGGACAGGCACTCCGGTGTCGACAGCGGCCTTGATCGTCCATCGCCCCTCGCCCGAGTCCGACACGCGACCCGCGAGACCGTCCAGCGTCGGATTCTCCTCCAGCGCCGCAGCCGTCAGGTCGAGCAGCCATGAGGAGATGACCGATCCGCGACGCCACAGCTCGGTGACCTTCGGAGTGTCGACCGTGAACTGGTAGAACTCCGGCTCCTCCAGTGGTGCGACCTCGGCGGAATGCTCGGACTCTCGGATGCCGGCATCCGCGTTGTCGAGGATGTTCAGCCCCTCCGCCAGCGCCGCCATGATTCCGTACTCGATGCCGTTGTGCACCATCTTCACGTAGTGCCCCGCGCCCGACGGCCCGCAGTGCAGGTAGCCCTGCTCCTCCGGCGCGTAGTCGCCTTCCCGACCGGGAGTTCGAGGGATCTCGCCCGGCCCGGGTGCGATCGTCTTGAGGATCGGCTCGATCACCGATACCGCCTCGTCGGGGCCGCCCACCATGAGGCAGTAGCCCCTCTCCAGTCCGAACACGCCGCCGCTCGTGCCGACGTCGACGTAGTGGATGCCACGCTCCTTCAGCTTCGCGGCCCGGCGGACGTCATCTCTGTAGTTGGAGTTGCCGCCGTCGATGATGATGTCGCCGGGCTCGAGTACATCGGCGACCTGGTCGACTACCTTTCCCGTGAGTCCTGCGGGGATCATCAGCCACACGACACGTGGCGCCGGCAGCTTCGCAACCATCTCCTCGATGTTGCGGCTGCCCTCCGCCCCCTCACTTTCGAGAGTTGTGACCGCCGCTTCGGCGACGTCGAAGACCACGGTGTCGTGACCGTCCCGCATCAGCCTCCGCGCGAGATTCGCACCCATCCGGCCGAGGCCGACCATTCCCAGCCGCATGCTTCCTCCGATTACTCGATCGACCCCACCCAGGCGGCGGATCACCGGAGTCTACGGCGAGGTCGTCCCGGGAAATAGCACCGGGGAAGACCGAGCTCGTCTACGACTCGGCAATCTCCGGTTCGTGGTCTGGGCCACTCGAATCGACCATCGCTGCGGTTGCATCGAATTGCGACATGATCAAGGCCGCTGTGCTTGTGAAGCCAGCGGCAAGGGCGATGAGGATCGACGGGACGAAAGCGGACGTGGGAGGCGCCCATCCTCCGATGATCCAGGGAAGAACGATCAACACGACGACGGCCGCCGTGCTCGTCCATTGATTGACCAGGAGTGCCGACGAATCGCCGGATCCGCCCTTCATCAACATTCGCCGCCCCGTGTCGACCGTGGAGACCGCCAATATCGCACTCAGGGCGATGAACGCCGCGGCACCCCAGATCGTGTCCAACGCCGCGAGAGCCAATGATGCGAAGAGTGCCAACGCGTAGACGACGAAGACCCAACGCACACCCGAACGCAGATAGCGATCGGCCGTATCCGACGCCATGAGTCGGCGGTGCATATCGGTGTCGATATAGAAGAACACTCCCACAATGAATGTTCCGAGCAAGGTCGCTGAGACCCCGGCGACGCCCAAGAGAAGTTCATCCACGTTGATGCGCATGGTCGGTCAAACCCCTCTTTCGTGTGGTGTGGACTCTGTCACGCACTCATGCTGTCATGACACTCGGGCGGCGGATCCTCAGGTGATGCGGGTTGCAACGCGATTGCAGAGCGTGATCCACTCGCCTTCCGGCCTGAACTCCCAGTGATGGGTTTGAGTGCGTCCGTCATCGTTGAACGTGATGGTGGCGCGCTCCTCGTCGCCGGTGAGGGTCCAGACGTCTCCGTCGACGGTGACGAGATACTCACGCGCGAATCCGTGATTCTCGATGCTCCATGAAAAGTAGGTCGAACGGTCGGCGTCCCATCCGAGGAAGCTCATCGTGTCGAAGGGTCCGTTGGCGCGCTCATTCTGAACGATGAAGAAATCGCCGGAGTGCCAAACGGCCGAGTGCACGCTCCGCCACGGTTCCCTGTGGAGTTGGCGCTTTTTGGCGGTGTTCTGTGATCGCTTAGTGTCGCTGGTTGCCAATGACGAGGGTGCTGGCGGCGGCCTCGATGACGTCGTCCGTGATGGTGTCCAGCTGGTTGATCTTGAGGACCCGGTTGATCTGAGGGAAGAGTCGTTCGAGGAGGCGGAATGAGTCACCCCGGCATGTTCGGAGAGCGTTTTGCTGGTGTCAGCCCGTTCGTTCGAGGGGTTCGGTGTGAGCGTAGTCGAGCTGCTCGGCCTCTACGGGGGTGAGGTCATCGATCGAGCTGTGGGTGCGTTCGGTGTTGAACCACTGCACCCAGCTCGCGGTGGCAACCTCGACCTGGTCGACGTCGCGCCAGGGGCCTTCGTGGTGGATGAGCTCGGACTTGTAGAGCCCGATCTGCGACTCCGCGAGGGCATTGTCATACGCATCGCCGACGCTGCCGACGGACGCGTCGATGCCCTCATCCACGAGCCGATCCGTGAAGGAAATCGACGTGTAAACGCTGCCCGCATCCGTGTGATGGGTGAGGCCGGCGAACCCAGCGATGCCCTCACGACGACGCGTCCAGAGCGCCATTTCGAGACAGTCCAGAACCAACGGTGTCGTCATCGAAGTGGCGGCGCGCCAGCCGAGGATGCGGCGGGAGTGCGCGTCGAACACGAACGCGACGTAGACCCACCCGGACCATGTCCAGACATACGTGAAGTCGGCGACCCAGAGCTGGTTCGTGCGGAATCTCGCGAAATGCCGGTCGACGAGATCAGCTGGTCTGGTCTCCCGCGGGTCCGCATCGACCGGACGCTTCCGGCGCCCGCGGATCACACCGGCGATGCCCAGTTCTCGCATGAGGCGTTCGACCGTGCAGCGGGCGATATCGTGCCCATCACGACGGAGCCTCAGCCAGAGTTTCCGGGCGCCGAGGAGCTTTCGCTGCTTCTGCCACGTCGCCAGGACGATCGACTTCCACCGTTCGTCCGACACCCCCCGGGGTGAGGGGCCGCGGCGCCTCGCGTCGTAGTAGGTCGATGGGGCGATCTTCACGTCATGCTGGCTCAGCACGGCGCAGATCGACTCGACACCCCATCGCAGCCCACCATCCCGGCGGTCCTTGTGCGCCTCGATGAAGGCGACTAACGCAGGTGTGGCCGGTCGAGTTCGGCCGCGAAGAAAGTCGAAGCCGCCTTCAAGATCTCGTTCGCCCGCCGCAACTCGGCGTTCTCCCGCTTCAGCTTCTTGATCTCGGCCTGCGCGTCGGTCGTGACACCCGCCCGGTCGCCGGCATCGACCTCACGCCGGCGAATCCACGTCCGGATCGTCTCCGGCGAACCGATACCGAGCATCCCCGCCACCGCCGTCATCGCGGCATACTCGCTCGGATAATCGGGCCGCACCTCGGCGACCATACGGACAGCGCGCTCACGAAGCTCACGCGGGTACTTACTGGGACGTCCCATAAGACAGATCCTTCCAAGGAATCTGCCCTCCGGACACACCGGGGTGACTCAGGACGTGGAAATGTTGTCGTTGGACTGGTTGGTCCGGAAGGCTGGGCGTAAGGTGACGGGTGTGTCCCGCCACGAACGGCTCGTGCTCTCGATCGCAGTGGGAGCATCGTTCGTCGTCTTCATGAGCGGAACGGTCCTCACGGTCGCGCTGCCCAGAATCACCGACGACCTCGGTGGGGGTCTCGTGGGGCAGCAGTGGATGATCAACGCCTACCTGGTCACGCTCGGTTCGCTGATCCTCGTCGCTGGCTCTGTCAGCGACTCGCTGGGTCGCGCTCTGGTGCTTCGCGTAGGTCTAGTCGGGTTTGCGGTTGCCTCCACGGCCATCGCCCTCGCACCAACCGTGGAACTGGTCGTTGGTTTCCGGGCCGTGCAGGGCGCCGCGGGCGCGTTCCTGGTACCGAGCTCGCTCGCATTGATCACGTCCACGTTCCGCGGTGCTGCCCAGGCTCGGGCGATCGGCATTTGGACTGCCGCCACAAGCATGGCCTCCATTGTCGGCCCCATAGTCGGCGGACTGCTCTCGGACTTCCTGTCGTGGCGGTTGGCTTTTCGTGATCAACCTGCTACCGATCGTGATCGTCCTGGTCCTCGTCGCCGTGGTGAAACTGCGCGACGTACCGACGGGCGGGCGAGTCGACATTCTCGGGGCGGCGCTATGCGCTTTGGGCCTGGGCGGTCTCGTGACTGCGCTGATCGAGGGACCGAGCCAAGGCTGGGCCGAGCCTCTCGTGCTCGGATGCCTGATCGGGGGTGCCGCGCTTTTCCTCGCCTTCATCGCCCGGCAGCGATATGGTTCACACCCGATCGTGCCGCTGGAGCTGTTCAAGAAGCGAAACTTCTCGAGCGGAAATCTGGCCACGATTTTCGTTTACGCAGCCCTGTCACTAAACGGGTTCGCCCTGGCCATCTTCCTGCAGCAGTCGGTTGGCCTCTCTGCGACCGCTGCCGGGCTGGCATCGCTGCCCATGACGATCATCATGATCCTTGGAAGTTCCGCCATCGGTTCGCTCAGTGGTCGCTTCGGACCACGACTGTTCATGACCGTCGGGCCGATCATGATGGCCCTTGGCTCGCTAATGCTTCTCACCGTGTCAGTCGACTTCAACTACTGGCTGCAAGTGCTGCCTGGCGTCATCGTGTTCGGAGCCGGCCTCACGGTGACCGTCTCGCCGCTGACGAGCGCCGTGCTCGGCTCGGTGCCCATCGAACGCTCCGGAACCGCGTCGGCGATCAACAACGCGGTTGCCCGACTTTCCAGTCTCGTCATTGTTGCTTTGCTCGCCGTGATCGTCGGAGGGCAAATCGACCTCTCAGGGTTTCACCGCGCCGCTGTCGTCACGGCAGCACTTCTCGGTGCGGGCGCTCTCGTGTCATGGGCCGGGATCCGCACTGTGATCGAGCCGAATTCTCTGACCAAAACGATGGTCACGGCTGAGCCCTGCACAGCGTCGGATATCCCCGTGGCTGTCGGCGTCGCACGAGCACACCCAAGACCCAGGTGACAAACGAAGGAGCTATCCGATGGGAGTGATCAACAGCAGATTCGGTGGGCGTCGCGGCGACGACGATTCACGGGTGCCACCGGGCCAGACAGTCGTCGACGACTGGCCGGTCCTGACCGCTGGCCTGACGCCCGATATCGGAGCGCACGAGTGGACGTTCACCATCACGACCGAGACGGGCAACGAGCACCGATGGGACTGGAACGCGCTCCAAGACGTGGGCGTGGAAGACATCGTCGCCGACATACACTGCGTCACCCACTGGTCGAAACTCGACATGGCGTGGCGCGGAGTCTCCCTGGACCGGCTATTCAAGGACGTCAAGACGTCCTATGACTACGCCATGGTCCGAAGCCATGGCGGCTACACCACCAATCTGCCCCTCAAGGATCTGCTCAACGGCCAGGCCTGGATCGCCACCGAGGCAGAAGGTGAGCCCTTGTTTGATGAGCACGGCGGACCCGCGCGTCTTCTCGTGCCCCATCTCTACTTCTGGAAGAGCGCCAAGTGGGTCCGCGAGATTCGGATGATTCCCAGCGACGAGCCCGGGTTCTGGGAACGGAACGGATACCACCTCCGCGGTGATCCGTGGCAGGAGGAGCGCTACTCGTGACCCATACGGGCAGGACGGGTCGCCAGCTGTGTTGGAGCTCAGCGTCGTGAGGCACGAAACGGAGGAGAACATGACCGCGCACAACGAAGTCGCTGACCATGCCGGCCGCGAAGAACCTCGCGCACACGCGAAGAGCGAGGCAGATCACAGCCAGGAGATAGGCAGGATTGGGCTTGGACTCGCGGCTCTCGGACGACCGGTCTACCTCACGGCGGGCAGAACCGATGCCTTCGGCGCTCCTGGCGACCGAAGCGTCGACGCCATGCGTGCCCGGACGTTCGAGGTGTTGGATGCTGCGTGGCGACTCGGCATCCGGTTCCTTGACGGCGCCCCCTCGTACGGGCACGCGGAAGACTTCCTGGGAGCATGGCTCACCTTGCACCCGACTCGCCGCGGTCAACTCTTGGTCAGCTCAAAATGGGGGTACGAGTACGTTGCCGGATGGGACCCCAAAGCGACAGTCCACGAACGCAAAGAACACAGTCTTGAGATGCTCGAGAAGCAGTGGCCCCAGAGCCGTGCCGCCCTTGGGAGCACTCCAAATTTCTATCTGGTCCACTCCGTAACTCCTGACAGCCCGGCGCTCAGCGATCCCGCTCTGCTCGCGCGGCTGAGAGCTGTGACGGACGAGGGCACGCAAGTCGGGCTCACCACCAGCGGCCCGTATCAAGCACAGGCCATCGACACAGCGCTGAGCCTTCCATCATCGCCGTTTTCCGCTGTGCAGACCACATGGAACCTGCTCGAACGATCGGCACAGCGATCTCTCGAGACCGCTGCCGACCACGGGTGGACGGTCATCGTGAAGGAAGCCATGGCCAACGGTCGCCTCGCGCCAGGTGGGACACCCGAGGTGGACCGCCTCGCGGCTGCGGCTGGCACCACCAGCGACGCGCTCGCAATCGGCGTGGCCCTCGCGCAAAGCTGGGCTCACATCATCCTCAGCGGTGCGGTAACCCCCACTCAATTGATAAGCAATACGAGTGCCCAACCGTTGATCATGGACGCCGCAGAACTCGACCGACTGTTGATCCCCACGGACAGATATTGGGCGGAGCGAGCCGCACGCACGTGGAGTTGACCGGCCTGAGCCCTCATGTGCTGGGCCTTCGGGCAGCCGTCCCCTCCCCCACGGGATCGGTGATAGTCGTGCAGTTCTCGTCGAGGTCCGCGACGACCTAATCCCCCCGAGAACGTCAGCTGTCTCAGCGTCGGCCCCGCGGCGAGTCCTCGGCGACGAGATCGGCCAGTCGGCCGAATCAGTCGCGAAGCTCATCGGCCGTGATGTCGCCGCCAGTTACCGCCACACACGCGATCGAAGTCCCGGCGTCGGAAATCGTGATCGTCCCGCATGCAGTGATGCCCGGCCTCCGCCTCGGCGGCCGTCGTGGTCCTTCGCGCTACATCCGTTCAGGCGCGTCGACGCCGAGAAGGTCGAGTCCGTTGCGCAGAACCTGACCGCTCGCGTCATTCAGCCACAACCGCGTTCGGTGCACGGCTTCGATGGGTCCGTCGCCGAGTGGGATCACGCGGCACATGTCGTACCAGCGGTGGTACAGTCCGGCCAGCTCCTCCAGATAGCGCGCGACGCGGTGCGGCTCGCGCAACTCCGCAGCAAAGCCGACGATGCGCGGGAACTCCTGCAGGGCGCCCAGAAGTGCGGCCTCCGTCTGGTGGTCGAGCAGTTCGGGCGCGAACTCCGAGCGGTCGACACCTGATGCGGCCGCGTTACGTCCGACGTTATGCGTACGGGCGTGCGCATACTGCACGTAAAAGACGGGGTTGTCGTTCGTCCGCTTGCGCAGCAACTCGGGGTCAAGCGTGAGCGGCGAGTCGGCCGGGTAGCGTGCCAGCGAGTATCGCAATGCATCGGTCCCAAGCCACTCACGAAGGTCGTCCATCTCAATAATGTTCCCGGCGCGCTTGGAGAGCCTTGCACCATTGACCGACACCAGCTGGCCGATCAGCACCTCGATGTCCTTCTCCGGGTCGTCCCCGGCGGCACCGGCGAGTGCCTTTAGCCGATGAACGTAGCCGTGATGATCAGCTCCGAGGAGATAGATCTTGTGCGCAAAGCCGCGGTCGCCCTTATTGAGGTAGTACGCGGCGTCAGCAGCGAAGTACGTGTACTCGCCATTGGATCGACGGATCACTCGGTCCTTGTCATCGCCGAACTCGGTGGTGCGCACCCACACCGCATCATCAGCATCGAAGACGTGGCCCTGCGCCCGCAATCGGCCCACCGCCTGTTCGACGAGGCTGGGAGCCCCGCCGGTGCCGGCCGCGTGCAGGTCTCGCTCGGAGAACCAGACGTCGAAGGCCACATGGAAGGCTGCGAGTGAGGCCTGCAGCTCGGCGAGCTGGAAGCCGTACGCGAGATCACGCGCAGTGGTCATCTGCTCAGCGTCGTCGAAGCCGAGCAAGTCGGGCCGCGCCGCGATGACCCGCCGCGCCAACTCGTCAACGTACGCCCCGGAATAGCCGCCTTCCGGTGCGGGCTCGCCCTTCGCCGCCGCGATCACCGAGCGGCCGAAACGATCCATCTGCACACCAGCGTCGTTGATGTAAAACTCCCGGACGACCGTCGCACCGCTGGCACGAAGCAGTCGCGCGATGCAGTCACCGAGCGCCGCCCAGCGGGTGTGGCCGATATGCAACGGACCGGTCGGATTCGCGCTGACGAACTCGACGTTGATCGAGTTGCCACGCTGCGAGTCGTTGGTGCCGAAGGCCGCGCCGGCCTCGACGATCACCCGCGCCACCGACCCAGCTGCCGCGGTCTCCAGTCGTATGTTGATGAAGCCGGGGCCGGCCACTTCGACGGTCGCGACACCGGGAGTCGCCGTCAGGGCCTCTGCGATCTCGGCCGCGAACTCCCGCGGATTCGCTCCGACCGTTTTGCCGAGCTTGAGCGCAGCGTTGGAGGCCCAGTCACCGTGGTCGCGGTTCTTCGGCCGGCCCAGCAGGAGGTCAGCGACGCTTAGATTCTCTGTCGATCCGGAGCGCCGTGCCTCCGCAAGCGGAATGATCACGGCGAGCAGGGCTTCGGCGAGAGCGTCAGGATTCATGACCGGGCCAGTCTATGGTCGCCGTCATGTTGCCCTCCGGCACCCTGGGAAAGTCCATTAGTTGCAGCCCGGACACGAGAATCGCGGTGGGATGGGCCGGTGAAGCAACTTCTCGGTCCATTTCTGGGATGAGAAGGTTCCAGGAGTTTGGATAACACCATCCCCAGAACTGGCCCAACAGGACCAACATACGCTGCCATCGGAGGCGTGCTGCCGGACACCGGCCTACGGGCCAAGGCTCATCTTGACGCGGGGCGCGCTGAAGCTACATCGCTAAACTGGTCCTGCTGGGCCAATAGCCGTTGCGACAGCAACTGTGCGTGCCGGATACTGACCCTCATGACAACGGCCGAAAGTGCAACCATCTTTGATGATCTCGTCGGCGAGATCATCCAGCACCACCCACGGGGGCGCGTTCTCATCGCGATCGACGGAGTTGATGCACAAGTATCCGGTGGGTTTGCTCTCTCGCTGGCGGAGGCGATCAGAGCCAGGTCGCGGGTAGTTGTCCGGTCGACAAGTACGGCGACCTCCGATCCCGCGCAAGGGTGTAATCTCTCGTTTCCTCGGCATGAGGGCTATCTCGCCGACGACGACTACAGTCGGCTGCGCGACATCGTCTCGCATTTCCGTGACGGCGACCTGTCCACAGATACCTCAGAGACGGTGATTCCTAGCGACGCGGTGCTGATCGTCGACGGCCGATTCCTCCTGCGACCAGAACTGCGGGGAGTTTGGCATTTCGGGGTGTGGCTAGAGGGCGACACCCGTCTCAGCGACGAATCACTCGAAGCACAGATTCGCTACAGCCGGGACAGTGCACCCAGGGCCGCCGCAGACGCCATCTTCGATGTCACGAAGACTGATGCGCCCGCTCGAGTATGGGCTGACTCGTGCTGACCTTGCAGCATCCGGCCCATCCGGCCCTCTCACGCGGGCAGCGAGCCTCAGAAAAGGTGAAAACAGCCGTTACGACGACTTCCCCACACCCACTCAGCCGCGACAAGCCAACGTGCGCCGTCCAGCACGTTCGTCCGGGCGGCGGCGCCTCACGCGATGATCGAGGACTGGCGCCCGACAATGTGCGATGCCGCTGTCACGGATGGACTGCGTGTGATCTCAGCGGTCCGGCAAAGTCTGAAGCTGGAGCGTTAACGTCATCACCTCCGTCGCGGGTCGCCTGAGAAGAGTGTTGCCGTGGAGGACAATGCAGTTGACGCCCGCGACCAGAATGTCGACATCCGACGAGCGGAGTTGGCTGCGGGATTGAGCTGTGCTGACGTGACGGACGCCGTCGGCCGGAAGCACCGTCACCGGGCGCACCTCACCGGCCTTGTAAGTCCAGTACCGAGTCGCACGCTCTTTGGCAGAGTTGTGACGATCTCATTCTTCCCCGCATGCAGATCAAGACTGAATCCGGACGATTTCAACTTTGACCGACTATTTCACGAGGCCGTGCACGGCGGAGGAAGCGATCCCGCGCACACGGTTCTCGTCATGGCGAGTAACGGGTACACGTCGACGTCGCTCGCTGGCGGAACAAAGCTGTCACGCGTCACCACCGCAGGCCTGGCGGGGGTGCTAACCGACGGGCGCCTGCGTGATTTTGACGAGCTGGTCAACGAACCGTACGCGGCGTGGTGTTCAGGCGAAGCGGTCGCGTGGGGCGGTGGCGACGTGACCCCCTTCCAATCGAACGTGCCGGTAGTCATCGGCGGCGTCGGCGCATACCCGCACCAGTACGTATTCTGCGACTCGTCTGGAGCCGTGTTCATCCCGGAAGCGGACATCGACAACGTGCTTGAAACTGCTCATCAGATTCGACGCGAGGATGCATCTCACCGTATCGACATCGCCCGAAAGGGCATGACTGCCGCTGCCGGAGACGAGCGGTGATGGGTGACAGCGAATCGAGCCCTCAGGAGATCCCATCCGTCCACGACGGTGGCACATCAGCAAGCCTCGGGTCCCCGCGTCTGGCAGATTTGGTGGAGAGAATTCCTGAGGGCTGGACACGTGCCAGCTATCGAGGGCGCGCCTACGGCTTGTCCCGGACGACTCGGGTTGGAGGTCGAAGTATTAGTGTCACTGCGGCGGAGCTGGGCGGACAGGACCTCATCAGCGCGAACGTGTATCGCACCCGTCGAGACGACGTTCTTCGATCATGCGAGATGCCAGATGCGAAGGTGCTGGCGTTCCTGCGCGAATGGACGCCCGCATAATTAACTTCGGTCGCGCGCACGGTCTACAGCGGGGAGGCCAAATGACCAGACGAGGGGTCGGACTAGGTTGAAAACATCCGAACTTGCGCGATTGCCATGTCCAGCGCCACTCGCATGGGCTGCACATCACGGAAAGTTTTTGCCAGCAAGTACCCTCCCTGCACTGCAGCGAGGAGGCCGTTAGCTGATATGTGACTGGTTCCTGTCAAGTGGCAGGGGAAAGAGCGCCCGGAGTGATCGAGCTCCGGGCGCTCTTTCGTGGGGTCGACGGCGTCGTGGTCTCGGTTGACGAGCGTGTCGTGGCGACGCGTGGTCAGACTGATATGCGCGGGTTGGTTACCGCAGGACGGGCTGTTCGGCTGGAGCGGAACCGCTTGTCTAGGATCGAGCGTCGCCCGCCGTGGGCAGGCTGCTCATAGCTAAATCGCGGGTCGCTCCTCGCGTTGCCGTCACCGTTGTCCGCGGCGCCGTCGACCGGTCGGGGGCTGTCAGTCGGGCATGACGGCCAGGGACCAGCACCAGCCCGCGAGCTCGCGGGCGACAGCGACGTTCGCGATCACGGGACGCTTCTTGCGGGTGGTGAACTGCTGCCACTTGTGGTGAAGGCGGTGGTTGCCGGCGTCGCCCCGCGCGACGGCCATCCCCGAAGCTTGAGCCCACCGCGCTTGCATGACCGCGCCGGGTCGGTACGGCTTGCGGTGATGCCAGGCTGATTCGACCAGCAGGCGCCTGGCGTGCGTGTTGCCGGTCTTCGTGATCGATCCCTGAACCCTGGACTGGCCTGAGGAGAACTCTGAGGGCACCAGCCCGAGGAACGCACCGATGGTCGATCCGGTGAACCTGTCCCAGTCGCCGATCTCGACGGCCAACGCGAACCCGGTCAGCGTCGAGACACCCCGCAGGCAGCCGAGCCGGCGCACCGTGGCCGCGTACTGACTGGTCTCCGCCAGCTCCTCGATCAGCTTGTCGAGGCGGTCCTTGCGGGCACCGATCTGCTGCACGGTCTCGTAGTCCGCGTCGAACGCGGCCTGCAGGCCCGGATGCTCGAAGCGGTGCCGTCGCAGCCAGGCATCGTGCGCGCCCGTCCACGCAGACTTGCCGTCGTAGAGGATCCCGTGCCGCAACAGCAGCTTCGACAGCCGATGCCGCGCCGCCATCAGCGCGGCCCGGTTGTCTTCCCGCGTGCGGACAAGATCCCGTGCGGTCTCCTGCTCGATCGTCGGCACCCGGACCGCGACGATCTCGTCCAACCGCAACAGCCTGGCCAGATGCAACGCATCCCGCGCGTCCGTTTTGACTCGATCCCCTGACGGTCGCTGAAGCTTCGACGGCGCCGCGACAAGACACGAGATCCCCGACACCGCGAACAGTCGCGCCAACGCGAAACCTGTCGGACCGGCCTCGTACGTCACCGCCGCGGGCTGCGGCAAAGACCGCACCCAGGCGACGACCTCGGCGGGGTCATACCCGAATCGTCGCCGGAGGACCTCGCCGGTCTGCTCATCGATCGCCGCCGCCACCACACTCCGTGCGTGCACATCCAGTCCGACGCTCGTACGCTGAGTAATCAACTGGGGCCTCCATTCGCCTGTCGGATAGACCAGTCCCCACCGGACTGGTAACCCACGCTTACGCGAATCGAGGCCCCAGCCTCAAGAGGACCGAAGACCCATATCGTCTAGCGCCCGCGAATCAGCGTCCGCGCTGATCACTCCATGACTTTTCAGCCTGTCAAGCGCGGCGGTCAGTAGCTGAAGCCACTCATCGAAGTGCGCGGCGATCCTGCGTCGGCCCTCATCGTCTTGGTCGGCGATCTCGTTAGCCATTGACCCAAGGGGACACCCGAACGCCCCATCACGGATCGCGTTGCGCTCCACGAGCTCATCACGCCAAAGCTCGAGCCCGCGAATGGAGTCAACCTTCTCCAGCCGACGACGCTGCTGCGCAAGCACCTTCTCGGCCCGAACCTCGATGACTTCCCCCACTAGTGCGGCCTTGCTGGCGAAATGTTGATAAAGCTGGGACTTGGACGTCCCACTAGCAATCCGAACATCAGCAAGCGTGGTAGCCGAAACGCCCCGCTCGTACATCAGTTGATCAGCGACCTCGACGATGCGCAGCTTCGTGGCCTTCCCACGCGACGTCAAACGGCGCACACTCGCGTCGGCGCTGCTAGTAGTCACACCCCCAGGTTAGCCCTCCCCCAGGCTTTGAATCCGGGAGGCTTCGTGTGTGGAGGTGCGTGGATCGAGGCGCGCCGAATGAGTTGGCCGGCGCTATCGCGTGTCGTCGTGCGGCTTCATTTCAATCCCACTGGTCTACTTAGTTCTTCGTTTGGACCCTCGGGTCCTCGTCTGCGAAAAGCCTACTGGATGAGCGGGCGCTGTTGATCCCACACAAGGGGGCCAGCAGACCAGCGTTTGCCGGAGTTTTCGCTCCGTCCTCAGCTTCCCGGTCACGTGGCACCCAGTTGTAAAAATGGACCTGTTGGTCCTACATGACCGGCGTATGATGATCGAACAATCCAGGACGAAGTGTTCGCCTCACGATCGGAGTGGAGCATCCGTCTTCACATCCCTGAACGGCACCTGGTAACTGCGTTTGGGCGCGTTATCGTACGCGTCTTGCGTAAGCCATTGGATGGTGCCAGCTTCATCTTGCCGAGCTCGATCGCGTGGACCCGTTCGCTGTGATGCTGCTCGGATTGAACGTGGCAGTCCCGAGTGAAGGAGTCCCATGTCAGTCATTAACAGCGGTTTCGGTCGCCGACACGCCTCTAGCGACCCACGGTTGCCTCCGGGACAAACATTGGCCGATGACTGGCCGGTGCTCACGGCAGGTCCAACGCCCGAGATCGGGGATGACCAGTGGTCTTTCACGATCAGGACAGAGACGGGCGCCGAGCACAGCTGGGATTGGAACGCACTCCACGAGCTCGGCGTGGAGGAGATCGTCACCGACATTCATTGCGTCACGCACTGGTCCAAGTTGGACATGGCGTGGCGCGGGGTGTCGCTTGACAAGATTTTCGAGAACGTGGAGTCGCTGCACGACTACGTGATGGTGCAGAGCTATGGCGGCTACACCACCAACCTTGCAGTCGAGGACCTGCTCGATGGGCAGGCCTGGATCGCCACGGAAGCAGAGGGGGAACCGCTTACGCCAGAGCACGGTGGACCGGCGCGTCTTCTCGTACCCCATCTCTACTTCTGGAAGAGCGCCAAGTGGGTCCGCGGGATGCGAATGATGTCGCTTGATGAGCCCGGTTTCTGGGAGCAGAACGGATATCACCTCCGAGGCGATCCCTGGTTGGAGGAGCGCTACTCGTGACGCTACTGACCCGTGCGAAATGGCACATCGGGCGAGTAGTGGACATTCGCCGCGAGACAAGATCGGCGGTGCGTATTGAACTCGATGTACCTACTTGGCCTGGTAATCACCCCGGTGCGCACCTGGATATCCGTCTCACCGCCCCTGATGGCTACCAGGCTGCGAGGTCGTATTCCGTCGCCAGCTCTGGCGAGACGACGCGAGTGGTCTTGGCTGTCGAAGAGGTTGATGGCGGCGAGGTATCGCCCTTTCTCGTCCACCATCTCAGCAAGGGTGAAGAAGTAGAGGTGCACGGCCCACTTGGCCGCTACTTCGTATGGGATCCTTCGACACCCGATCTAACACCCGTGCAGCTCATAGCGGGAGGGTCGGGTATAGTCCCGCTGTTCGCGATGGCGGTCGCTCGGGAGCTGGAGGCAGACAGCGTCGCTTTTCGCTTGCTGTACTCCGTCCGCACACCTCAGGACGTGTTCTTCTCCGAGGAGATCGCCGCATTCGCGAGGACCACCGTGGACCTCGTACACACCAGGGAGCCACCTCCCGGGGCCGACCGCCCGGCGGGACGGCTAACAAGGGAATCGCTTGGTGCCCTCACTTTCCCTTCCTCAGCAGCACCGCGGATCTTCGTCTGTGGGCCCACGCCGTTCGTCGAGGCGGTTGCTGGTTGGCTTGTTCAGCTTGGCCACGACCCCGCAAGAATCCGCACGGAACGATTTGGAGGAATCGGATGAGTTACGTAGACGGAAACGCTCTTGCGGGAGTGCTTGCTGACGTATTCGGCGTCGAAATGACTGCGGCCATTGCACGGTGTCGCCACTGTCAACGCATCTTCGAGCTCGCCGTGGCACACGTGTTCATCACCGCCATGGGGTCAGTGATGCGGTGTGCACACTGCCAGTCGACGCTCGCCGTGATCGTGAACAAGCCCCACGAGACCCTCTTCAGCCCCACTGGCCTATCGTTCGTGGCAGCCCCGCGGTCGTGACCGCGTGCACGGAAGAGATCAGAAAGGGTGCGAGCACAGATGTTCCATATCTACGACAGTCGCACCCGCGCAGTGCGCGCATTCATCCCCGTCCAACCAGGAAAGGTCAGCATCTACCTCTGCGGGCCCACGGTTCAGTCCGCGCCACATATCGGGCACCTGCGAAGTGCCCTCACCTACGATCTCTTGAACCGCTGGCTCACCCACCGCGGATACACCGTCACCCTCGTACGAAACGTGACGGACATCGATGACAAAGTCCTCGCCTTGGCCACCGAAGACGAACCATGGTGGGCCCGCGCATACCGTGTCGAAACAGAATTCACGCGGCTGTACGCGTCGATGCGAATCCTGGCGCCCACGTATGAGCCGCGCACCTCGGGCCACATCATTGACACGCAAGCATTCATCGAGAGGCTGATACAGCGCGGTCACGCCTACGCTGCTAGCGACGCATCTGGAGACGTCTACTTCGACGTCAGCAGCTGGGGCGACTACGGTGCGCTGACGAGGCAGAAGCCGGATAGCATCCCCGATTCCGATGAGGCCCCCAGCGCCGCGAAGCGCGATGCACGAGATTTTGCTCTCTGGAAGGGAACGAAGCCCAACGAACCGGCGTCGGCCTCATGGCCCTCCCCATGGGGGGCTGGCCGACCTGGTTGGCACATCCAGTGCTCGGCCATGTCGCACCGTTATCTCGGGCCCGTTTTTGATATCCACGGTGGCGGTCTTGACCTTCGGTTCCCACACCACGAAAACGAGCTCGCCCAATCGGCGGCTGCCGGCGACGCATTCGCCCGGAACTGGGTCCACAACGGCTTGGTCACCGTCGGCGGGCAGAAAATGGCCAAGTCGCTCAGCAACTGGGTCTCCGCTGACGAGCTCCTCCAAACTGTCGGCCCGGACTCCCTGCGCTACTACCTGCTGAGTGCTCACTACCGGTCGACGCTCGACTATCACCCGCACGCTCTCGCCGACGCCCAAGCGGCCTTCGCTCGAGTTTTGACCTTCCTGAAGCGGCATCAGCAACAAGCTGTCGCCGCAGCACACACAGTCGATGCCCTTCCTCGCCAATTCGCTGATGCCTTGGATGATGACCTGAACGTGCCAGCGGCTCTAGCCGTCCTTCACGAGCATGTCCGCACCGGAAACATGGCACTCGATCGCGGCGAGAGAGCCATCGCATCCGCGGAGTATCGAGCAGTATCGGCAATGCTCACGGCGCTCGGCATGCACCTTGATGACAAGACCCGTCCGACGAAGCATGACAACCGTGACACGCTTGCGGACCTCCTCGATGTCCTGGTGGCCCGTCGCGAGCAGGCACGAGCGGCAGGCGACTACGCCTCAGCTGACCGCATTCGCGACGATCTCGCACGCGCCGGAATAGTCCTCGAAGACACCCCCTCAACCAGCACCTGGAGGACCATGACGACTCCCCCGTAAGCACATCAACAATCCTCCGGCAGTCAGCGTGGGCGAGCGTGTCCTGGTGACATCCGGGAGTCGGAGTTCCTCCTCTGACGGGAGAAGAGGACCCCATGGCTTGGTCCGACTGAAGCGGCATCAACCCCGAACTGATCTAGACCTCAGGTGCATCTGCGCCTGGGACACACTTTCAAGTCCACATCCACTGAGGAGTCCCATGGAACACGCACCGAAGTCCACGCCCGAGTTCTTTGCGACCCCTGGATATGGGGAATGGGCACGTGAGCACCTTCACTACTCGCAAGCGTTGCGGATCGGAAATCGAATCGAGACCTCCGGCCAAGGCGGCTGGGACGACCACTGGGTGCTCCCTGAATCGCTGGAGGCGGAGATCGTACGTGCGTTCGAGAACGTCGAGCGCACTCTGGCGACGGCCGGCGCGAGCTGGCGGGACGTCGTTCATGTGAACTCCTACCACGTGCCAACCGAGACAGACGCGATCGGTCACGCACACAATGACGTGATGGTGGCACAGCTCCGGCGCTGGACAGGGCAACGTGCTCCGATCTGGACCCAGACCGGCGTGACAGCACTCGGACTGGCCGGGATGAGGGTTGAAATCCGCGTCACCGCGATCGTCGCTTAGCGGCAACGTGGCATCGCATCAAAAGGATGGTCGACATCGGCCCAAGAACGACCTCACACACCGCAACACAACCCAAAGGACGAGGGATTTGATACTCATGGCTCGACCACTTAAGGAAGCACGCGGCTGCGGCGGTTTGGGCGACCTTCGCCGGCAGAGGGATGCTGACGAGCACTACGGCTCCCACCCCGAGTACCGGTGAGATCTCACATGAATCCCGCCGCGACCGAACGCATTGAATTCTCAGGCTCGCAGGGTGACTCACTTGCCGCCCGACTCGAACTGCCGCTCGGCGAGCCGCGCGGGTACGCCCTCTTCGCCCACTGCTTCACCTGCAATAAGGACTCCGTCGCCGCAAGTCGCATCTCTCGCGCACTCACCAGCTCAGGGATCGCAGTGTTGCGCTTCGACTTCACCGGCCTCGGCCAGTCCGGCGGTGACTTCGAGAACTCGAACTTCAGCTCAAACATCGGAGACCTGATCGCCGCTGCGGACTATCTGCGCGAGAACTACGACGCGCCCCGCATTCTGATCGGTCACTCGCTCGGCGGCTCAGCCGTGCTCGCCGCTGCGGGGAGTATCCCCGAAACGGCGGCTGTGGTGACGATCGGCGCTCCCGCAGAGACGGAACACATCGTGCGGTTGATCGGCGATGACCTCTCCACAATCGAGCGCGACGGAGTCGCAGAGGTGAATCTCGGCGGCCGACCGTTCCGTATCCAGACACAGTTCCTGCGCGACATCGAGATGCAGCCCCAGCAGGAGCGGATCGCGAGCCTCGGCGCGGCGCTGCTCGTGCTGCACTCACCGGTGGATGAGACCGTCGGCATCGACAACGCACGCATAATCTTCGACGCGGCGCGACACCCCAAGTCGTTCATCGCGATCGACGGTGCCAACCATCTGCTCTCCCACAAGCAGGACGCTACCTACGTCGCTGCCATCATCGGTCACTGGGCGAGCCGCTACGCCCTCACCGACCCACCGGCCGAGGCCATCGGTCGTGGGCCAGACCTCGCCCCGGGGCACGTGCGCGTCTCTGAACGATCAGCCGACGGCTTCGTCCAGAC
The DNA here is from genome assembly GCF_042271185.1 of Microbacterium sp. NPDC055910. Lineage (NCBI taxonomy): Bacteria > Bacillati > Actinomycetota > Actinomycetes > Micrococcales > Microbacteriaceae > Microbacterium > Microbacterium sp. NPDC055910. Next base: position 87,039 of record NZ_JBHJZS010000007.1, on the reverse strand, counting down.
GGTCACCACGGCCCAACACCTGTCCGTCGCCGATGAACCCTTCCCGCGCGGCACTGACGCAGGCCCGAATCCCTACGAGCTTCTTCTCGCCGCCCTGGGAACATGCACCTCGATGACCCTACGGATCTACGCGAATCGCAAGAAGTGGCCGCTCGAGCACGTGGAGGTTGAGCTCTCCCACGCGCGCTCCCACCCAAACGACTGCGAAACCTGCGACGAGACCACCGCGCAGCTTGAGCACATCGACCGCACGATCACTCTGACGGGCAACCTGACTGACGATCAGCGGTCCGCTCTCCTGGTGATCGCCGACAAGTGCCCGGTGCATCGCACGCTTCACGCCGGACTCGTCGTATCAACCCGGCTCGGATAGACGCCAACCTGAGGGCGACGACGAGGGTGTCAGCTTCATGAGCTTTGCCGCCGTAGACCCTTACCGAGCACGAGCATGCGAACGAGTACGCCGGAATGCCGCAATCAGCTCGCCCGCACGCTAGACCTCGAAAAGGAGCGCAGCAACGCCGGGCTCAAGTGCGTGTTCAGCTAGCGGTGATCAGATAGCCGTCGAGGAATCATCTAAGTGCTCGCGGGCCGCGTCCAGCGCACGGCTGAGAGGTCCCGACATCGATGCCGAGGGTCACCGCTGCACGCTTGCTCGTTTCACCGACCCGACGGCTCCCGCCGGCACGCGGACCGTCAGATCGCGCACCGAGCGTTACCTGCCGCTGCCCTCGAGACCCGCGTTGTGCAACTCGACAAGGTATTGGCTATCTGCGGGGTGAATCGGCCTGACTTTCGTTCCGTTCTTCAAGTAAGGATGGAACACGATGAACAGGAAGTATTCGCCGGAGATGCGTGAGCGGGCGCTGCGGATGCTCGCGGAGACGCGGCCGTCGCACCCGACGATGATGAGCGCCGTCCGGCACGTGGCCGGATTGCTAGGGATGAGCCCGGAGACGTTGCGATTGTGGCAACGCCGCTACGAGGTAGACGCCGGCGTGAAGCCCGGCGTAACGACCGAGGCGGCCGCGGAGATCAAGCGTCTGCAGAAGGAGGTCTCGGAGTTACGGAAAGCGAACGAGATCCTCAAGGCTGCGAGCATCTTTTTCGCGAAGGAGCTCGACCACCCCTCGACGAGATGATCCGGTTCATCAACGAACACCGGGATCGTTTCGGGGTCGAGCTCATCTGCCAGGTCCTCCGACCGGCAGTGAGAGGATTCCTCACGTCACGCGGCTACCGCGCTGCGGTGAACCGCACTCCATCCGCCAGGCAGCTGCAGGATGACCTGCTAGTGCCCGAGATCGTCCGGCTGCACGCAGAGAACTACGGGGTCTATGGGCGCCGGAAGATGCACGCGCTGATGCGACGACAGGGGTGGGACATCGGGCGCGACCAGACCGAACGGCTGATGCGTCTCGCCGGTGTTCGCGGGGTGCGCAAGTCCAAGCGAGTGTTCACGACGAAGTCTGATCCCGCCCTGCAGCGTCCGACGGATCTCGTCAACCGCCGATTCACCGCCGACGGTCCCCGCCGGCTCTGGGTCTGCGACGTGACCTATGTCGCGACGTGGTCCGGGTTCGCTTACGTCGCGTTCGTCACCGACGTCTACTCACGTCGCATCGTGGGTTGGAACGTCGCGGCCACGCTTCGGGCGGAGATTCTGCCGATGCAGGCGCTGGATATGGCGGCGTGGGACGCCGGCGATGACCTCACCGGGCTGACGCACCACTCGGACCACGGCTCGAACTACATGGCGATGGTCTACACCGACAGGATCGTCGAACTCGGCGCTGTTCCCTCGACCGGGACGGTCGGCGACAGCTTCGACAACGCGATGGCAGAGGCGGTCAACAACCTCTACAAGACCGAGCTGATCCGCCAACGCGGTCCCTGGCGGACCGTCGAGCAGGTCGAGCTCGCGACCCTCGAATGGGTGTGGTGGTGGAACAACTCCCGCCTCCACGGCGAGCTCGACATGCGCACCCCACTCGAGGTCGAGCAGGCGTACTACGCTGACCAAGAATCAGCCCAACCGGCCCCCGCCAGACAAGGCTCCCGATAGGAACGAAAGTCAGGCCGATTCACACTGAGCGTAATTGGTGACTGTGGTCGAAACACATGACCGAGAGTGAATTGATCGAGCTGCGACCATCGACGACGTCTGCCGGCACCCCGAAAAGCCCGCTCGAGCATGCGAAAGAGGACGCCGGAACGGCCGCGCGACAAGCTCGCTCGAGAGGGAGCGCAGCCACGCCGGATCCCAGTGCTTGCTCAGCTGCTGGTGACGAAATAGCCGTCCAGAGAACCACGAAGATGATGGCGGGCCTCGTTCAGCGCACGGCGGAGATCGCCGACCGCGACGCCGAGGATCGTCGCCGCGCGCTCGCTCGTTTCACCTTCAAAATCCACCAGGTTGACCGCCGTAGCTTGCAGAGAGCTAAGGTCGTCGAAGGCATCGTCGACGACGCCGTACAACTCCGTGGTCGAAAGATCCGCTTGCGGCCCCAGGATTTCGTTGTGTCCGGGCCACGCGTTGGGCTGGTCGATCCACGCGCCAGCGTCGGGGCCCTCGCCATAGAACGCGGGGTAAAACAACTCGGCTTCATCCGCGTCCGCGTCCAGCTGGTCGACGATGGCGTCTGCGCCGCCGTCGTGATCATCCCATGACCGCACCTCGGGGTCACCGTCGTCCTCGACCAGAAGCAGCTCGGTGAGTCGTTCGCGGGTGAACGCCTCCGAACCCTCGCGAAGAGCGCGCAGCCAGGCAGACTGGACGGCATCTTGCGCGCTCTCGGGCCGGAAGGCCCGAGCGAGTCCGAGCAGGTATCCGGTGTGGTCCATGGCAGCCTGAGCCGCCACGTCGGCCAAAGATGCGGTTGCGGAAGCGGCGGCGAGTACATTCCGTAGTTCGTCGGGCACGACGACATCTGGCCGTTCGCCCAGGATCCTGATGGTGGTCCGAAGTTGGGCGAGGTGCCGCGGGCACGCGTCGCAGCCTTCCAGGTGTGCGTCAACCTCTGAGCGCTCCTGCGGCTCGAGTACGCCGTCGAGATAGTCCGAGGCCATCGATACGACCCGGGCGCATGTCAATGTAGCCATCATTCGACTCGAGGCGCTCATGCGTCGGTGACGTCGATGAGCACTTTGCCGACGGTGTCCGCCTCAACGGCATCGTGAGCTGCCGCGGTGTCAGCGAGGTCGAACCTGGTGAGGGGAAGCCCGTGCTCGGCGCCGACGGGCAGTGCACCGTCAGCAAGAGCGGAGGTGACGGCGGTGACCGCGTTGGTCTTCTGGTCCTCGGTCACGGTGTAAGTGAGCACGAACTGGTATCGAGCGTTTCGACGCATTGCGCTACCGATGGGAACGGCGAGCGGCGCGGACGAGTCCGAGGCGTAGATGGCGATCGTTCCGCCGAACTTCAGCACCGCCAAGTCTGTGGCACCGTTGGCCTGCACGTTCACGTCGACGATGGTGTCGACGCCCTCTTCCGCGATGGAGAGTACGGCGGCGGCTACATCCTCGTTGCGGTAGTTGATGACGTGGTGGGCGCCGGCCGCTCGGGCGAGTTCCGCTTTCTCGGGGCCGCTGACCGTGGTGATGACCGTTGCCCCTGCCCAGCGCGCGAGCTGTATGGCTGCGTGCCCCACGGCGCCGGCGCCGCCGGTCACGAGGATGACCTGGCCGCCGAGTGCACCGGGAGCGAGCCGCGCGGGGCCGTGTTCGTTGGCGGTGAGGGTGCGGTGCGCGGTTAACGCCGGGATGCCGAGCGATGCGCCCACGTCGAAGGAAGCGTTGGACGGCAACGGAACGACCTGCCGGACGGGCACGACAGCGAGTTCCTGGGCGGTACCCGCGGTTCGCTCGTATGCGGCATCCCACACCCAGACGCGGTCGCCCACCGACAGCCCAGACACTCCGCTGCCGAGCGCGTCGACGATACCCGCACCGTCTTGATTCGGCACTCGTCGCTCGAAGCTGCTCGACGAGCTGCCGGCGCGTGCCTTCCAATCCGTGGGGTTAACGCCGGACACGACGATCCGCACGCGGACTTCTCCTGGGCCCGGATCAGCGGCCTGGACCTCGTCGAGGGTCAGTACTGAGGATGCGCCGGGCCGGTTGTAGCTGATTGATTTCATAGTGGTATCCCTAACTGTTGAAGTGAATAGTGAATCTCGCCTACCGCTGAGCAGAATCCGGTTCGTCGTCCGCAAGGCTCAGATCGGCCATTGCTGCGGTCGCATCGAATTGGCCCATGATCAGACCGAGAGTGCTTGTGAAGCCGGCGGCGAGGGCGAGGAGGATGGACGGGATGAATGCGGTCGCCGGAGGCACCCATCCTCCGATGACCCAAGGAAGCGCGACCAGGACAACAACGGCTGCTGTAGACACCCATTGATTGATCACCGTGGCAGTCGAGTCACCCGATCCACCACGCACGAGCATCCGTCGCACCGTGTCCCCGGTGCAGACGATCAGAATCGCGCTCAAGAGGATGAATATAGCGGCGCCCCAGACCGGGTCGAAGACCGCGAGAGCTAAGGAGGCGAAAAGCGGTAGGGCGTAGACAAGGAAGACCCAGCGCACGTTGGAACGGAGGTATCGATCGGCCGCGTCTGACGCCATCACAACACGGTGCATGTCGGTGTCGATGTAGAAGAACACCCCGACAATGAAGGTGCCGAGGAGCGTCGACGAGACTCCCGCAACGCCCAGCAGAAATTCATTCAAGTTGATGCGCATCGTCGGACCTCTCACAATCTGAGTTTGTTTTGGCAGTCGCCCGCTGGCCATCGTGTGTGAGCGACCCTCAAGGCTCAGTGTGGTGCGGATCATAGGGTTTCTCGGTAACCAGGGAGGGTTTCCGTTTGCATCCCATGAAGTACGGTGCTCCACGCAGACTCGCCTTGCCATAGTTGAACGATCCGCGATCGAATCTCGACCGCATCGCCTCCTTTCTTAACTCCTGAGGCACCACCCCCGCACGCAGACAATCTGACCAACTCCGGTGAAGCTCCAGGTCTCGACCTCGGATCCCGCGCTCGCGCAGGATCCGAGGACTGCACGGTAGGCGGCTTCCGACTCGATTCGCGCCGTGGCCGCGGAACCCGCTGCAATCGGCGGAACTGCGGCCTGGAGGTCGGCGACCGCCTCACTTACCGCACCCTGGCCGGAGGTAGCCACTCGATCGAGTGCACGTGTCGCGAGCCGATTCCAGCTCCGCTGCTCCTGCACAGTCAGGCGACCCTCCTGCGCTGCCGAGTCAGCGTTGAACGTGATCGCGACAACGTCGCCGATGGCAGCGCACATGTCCGCGTCCGTGACCCCTACCACTGCGTTTACTGAGTCCGTGAGTGGAGGATCAGGCGACGAGGCGCAGCCAGCAAGGGTCAGCACGAGTGTGAAGGCGAAGGCCCCAATCGCAGGCCTCACGTAGCGAAGCCACACATCCTTGTCCCGATGGCGCGGACTCACCCGGGGTCCACCTGACCGACGATCTGCGTTTCGTCCGGCCCCATCGCCTCCGACTCAACGGGCACAGCCCCTTGCGCGAGCTTGAGGCGAGTCCACACATTCATGTTTATGACGACAGCGGCGATCTCTGCGACATCGCGTTCGGTGAAGTGGGTGCGCAGTTCGTCGTGTGCGGTGGCAAACCGCTCCTGGTTGAAGACGGTTAGGGCTTCGCAGTATTCCAGTGCTGCTCGCTCCTTCACGGAGAACATCGTGCTCTCCCGCCACGAGGGGAGATGCGCCACGTCGATCGACGAGATCCCGATCTTGATTGCGACTTCGGAATGCAGGATCAGGCAGTAGGAGCATGGATTGAGCTGCGCGACTCGAAGTCTCAGCAGTTGCAGCAGTTGCGGATCAACGGCCAGTTCGGCCGAGTACCCGAATGCTGCGGCCATCTCTGCCGCCAAGCGGTCGAGTCCAGTCTGTTCCGGGTTAAACCGGGTGTTGCGGAAGCTGACGTTCTCGAGGACCTTACCGAAGCGATTGGTCTCTTGCTCAGACATCGTCATCCGGATCCCGGCCCGGTTGGTGGTCGAGGCGTGCCGCGTACTCTGGGTGATGCTGGACGAACGAGCGGAAAACGGGGCACTTCACCGTCACGCTCTTGCCCTCGGCATGGAGCATGTCGAGCACCCTTCGCGTGAGTGCCGCGGCCAAACCCTTCCCGCGAAACTCCGGCAGGATCGACGTTGCCAGAAGCAGAACTCTGTCGTCTTTTTCGGCGAACACCACTCCGCCGAACTCGATGCCATCCTTTGTGGCTATGAACACGTCGGCGGCCTCGTCTAGGGAGATCGAAAACGAGGGCTCCTCCTCTGGACCAGTCGCCGGCATCTCGTCCATCAGAGCCTGCTGGTCTGCGGAGACAGCGGGCGAGCTGTGGTCCGCCCGGTCCAAAGCATCCGACGACGACAAAGCCGGAAGACGCGAATCGGTCATGTCAGCCTCTCGAGTCCACTGCGGAGATATGGGATCAGGGCGTTAGCGGAGCCCGAAAAGCGGGCCGCCAGGCGCTCAGGGGACTTCGATGTCGAACGCCTCCGTGAGGCTGAGCATACTCCCAGGCGAAAGTTTATGGACGCCAAGGTCCAAGCCCATCTATGGTGAGGAATGGCGGCGGTACCGAGGAGGAAGCCATGACTTCGAAGGACTATCTCAAGACCGAGGAGGCGCTCAGTCGCCTTACTGAACGGCAGCGCTATGTCACCCAGAACGAGGGCACTGAGCCCGCGTTCAACAATGAATTCTGGGCGAACGACGAGCCCGGCATCTATGTCGATGTGGTTTCCGGGCAGCCCCTGTTTTCCTCTACTGACAAGTACGACAGTGGAACTGGCTGGCCGAGTTTCACCAAACCAATCGAAGACAATGCTGTCGACACCAGAACCGACTACCGTCTGACCCGGCCCCGCGTCGAAGTGCGTTCGGTGGGTGCGGATAGCCACCTCGGCCACGTCTTCCCGGACGGACCGCAGGAAGCTGGTGGTCTTCGATACTGCATGAACTCCGCCGCCTTCCGTTTTATCCCCGCCACATCGCTCGAGGAGGAGGGTTACGGCCAATACCGCTCCTTATTCGACTCGACAACAGAATCGACAGGACACGGATCATGACCAGCGCCATCAACAACACCGGGAAGATCACCCGCAACACCGACACGGAGACCGCTATCCTTGCTGGCGGCTGCTTCTGGGGCATGGAAGATCTGTTCCGACACCAGCCAGGCGTGGTCGACACCCGTGTGGGCTACACCGGGGGCGAGAACGATCATGCGACCTACCGCAACCACCCGGGTCACGCCGAGGCGATCGAGGTCGTGTTCGACCCAACCCAGACGACCTACCGCGACATCCTGGCCTTCTATTTCCAGGTGCATGATCCGACAACACTGAACAGTCAGGGCAACGATTACGGCACAAGTTACCGATCTGCGATCTTCCCAACCTCCATGCAGCAGGAGCAGATCGCGCGGGACACGATCGCGGACGTGGATGCGTCCGGCCTGTGGCCGGGCAACGCGGTAACGACCATCGAGGCGGCCGAGTCGTTCTGGGAAGCGGAGCCTGAGCACCAGGGCTATCTCATCACTTACCCGAATGGTTACACGTGCCACTTTGTGCGTCCGGACTGGGTTCTCCCGAGGCGAATCGTGTCAGAAGTGCCGGCGAGTCACTGAGCCACCCAGCGGTTGCCAGTGACCAGCTTCGCCCCTTCCTTTCGGACGCCGTGGTCGCAGAGCACGCGGAGAGGCTTTCGCAGGTCGCCCACTACCAGACAGTCAGGACGACATGGAACGCAGTGAAGACAGCATGGTCACGCTGATGGGCACTGACCAAGTGATCGCGGAGCTGACGGTGTCCGAGACCGGGGCGACCGATGAGGACGATCTTGGCATCAGCGACAACAAAGACGCTGGCGCCTACGAGCTCAGGGTCGCCGGGCAGACGGTAGCTGGCCTTCTCTATACGGAAACGGGGACGCGCGTCACTCTTCTCGCGACGTCTGTGTTCCCCGAGTTCCGCGGCAGGGGTATCGCGGGCAGGCTTCTCGGCGGAGTCCTCGACACGCTTCGCAGAGAGGGTCGAACGGTCACACTCAGCTGCCCGTTCGCGATGGCCTTTGTCCGATCTCGCCCCGAGTACGCGGACCTCGTCGACGTCGCTTTTCCTGGCAGTGCGCACTCTCTTGGGCACCACGGCATGCACGGAGTCTTGCGCCAGCACTGAGTCATGTCGAGGGAGCAAGCGATGGAGCCAACACACCGCGCGGCCAACAACATCACACCATCGACTCGGGATCACGGGGTCAGGGTGCGCCTGGACGACGCGCCCGCGGAGCGATGATGCGCAACGAAGATGGTCTGCTCCCTTTCATGGACAAAGCTCTACCCGACGCGTGGACGGCAGCGACGACCTTCGCGGCTGCCATCTCCCGGGAGACCACCCGGCACGGCCTCACGCTCGCGGAAATCGAGCTCATCAAGGTGCGCGTCTCCCAGCTCAATGAATGCGTCTTCTGCCTGGACCTGCACTCACGGCAGGCCAGAAAACTTGGCGTGCCGCAGCAACAGCTGGATCTCCTGCCCGCATGGCGGGAAACCGCATTGTTCAGCGCGCGGGAAGCTGCCTTGCTCGCTGTCGCCGAGACAGCCACCGAGTTGCCACTAACAGAACGCAGCAAGGCAGACCTCATTGCCACGTATCGCCCTCGGCGACGAGACCTTCGTACGCGCTGAATGGGTAGCCACCACCATCAACATCTTCAACCGGATCTCCATCCTCAGCGAGCACCCGGTACGTACACGCGATGCTGACGGACATCTCTCCTGACGCTGACGCCGGGACTCGGCCCCTGTGTCGGGGCACGAACCGAGCCCGACTCGTCGTTTGACGGTCCTCTCGTCGGGAGCAGCGCACTCGCCATCACCATCTGCCGCGCTGTGAGATCGGCGTGCCCGGTTGCCGGCCGGGCCGAGACTGAAGTCACAGTCAGCTCCCAGGAACTCAGGACCAAAAGGTCTACTTCCTGCGTTTCACCTGATGACGCCGCGGACCAGACGCGGCCGGAACGGAGAAATCGTGGTCAAGTCCCGTGGTGTGGTGTCATTCCGTATCAGTAATCTTGAAGAGCGGACCATCTCACCCAGGAGGAGACCATGAGCGCGAAGGATTACGTGAAGACCGAGGAGGCGCTACGCAGCCTCACCGAGGACCAGCGTTACGTCACGCAGGAAGAGGGCACCGAACCTGCTTATGACAACGAGTATTGGGCGAACGACGAGCCCGGCATCTACGTCGACATCGTCTCCGGGCAGCCGCTGTTCTCCTCGACCGACAAGTACGACAGCGGCACCGGTTGGCCGAGCTTTACCAGGCCGATCGATGACGACGCCCTGGACACCAGGACCGATCATCAGCTGGTCACGCCTCGCATCGAGGTGCGTTCGACCGGTGCGGACAGCCACCTCGGCCACGTCTTCCCCGACGGACCGCAGGATGCTGGGGGGCTCCGGTATTGCATGAACTCCGCCGCCCTTCGCTTCGTCCCGGCCTCATCCCTCGAGGAAGAGGGATACGGGCAGTACCGCTCGCTGTTCGACGCGGATGCCGGCTCGACAGGAGTCGTCGCATGACCGCCGGCATCGATGACACCGGAAAGATCACCCGCAACCCCGACACCGAGACCGCCGTCCTCGCGGGCGGCTGCTTTTGGGGCATGGAGGATCTGTTCCGTCGCCAGCCGGGCGTGGTTGACACCCGTGTCGGCTACACGGGAGGCGAGAACGATCACCCGACTTACCGTAACCACCCCGGGCATGCCGAGGCGATCGAGATCGTCTTTGACCCGACCCAGACGACGTACCGCGACATCCTCGCCTATTTCTTCCAGGTCCACGACCCCACGACCCTCAACAGCCAGGGCAACGACTACGGCACGAGCTACCGCTCCGCGATCTTCCCCACCTCCATGCAACAGGAGCAGATCGCCCGCGAGACGATCGCCGACGTCGACGCATCCGGTCTGTGGCCGGGGAAGCCTGTCACCACCATCGAGCCCGCGGGCTCTTTCTGGGAAGCCGAGCCCGAGCATCAGGATTACCTGATTACATACCCCAACGGCTACACATGTCACTTCGAACGCCCCGATTGGGTGCTGCCGAGCCGAACCGAGGCGGACGCGCCGGCATAGCGACGGCGGATCTCAGCGAACCTCGGACGATCGCGCCGGAAACAGGACACACATGGACAGCAGCCAGGACGGCATGGTCACGCTGAGAGGTACCGATCAGGTGCTCGGAGAACTGGACTCGTCCCGGACCGCCGACTCGCTCGCCGAAGTCACGAACATCACGAACGACGAGAGCGCATCGGTCTATGAACTCCGCGTCGAGGACCGCACCGTTGCGGGACTTGTGTACGCCGAGACCGGCAACCGGGTGACTCTGCTCGCGACATCCGTGTTTCCTGAGTTCCGCGGAAAAGGGCTTGCCGGCAAGCTCCTCGGCGGCGTCCTCGACAAGCTTCGCACCGAGGGCCGGACCGTGACCCTGACGTGCCCATTCGCCACCGCATTCGTCCACTCCCATCCCGAGTACGCGGATGTCGTCGACCCCACCTTCCCTGGCAACGCGCACTCACGCAGGCACGGACGACGGCACTGAGCCGCAAGAGAGGCAGCCATGACCCACCTCGAAGAACACTCGCTCCCGTACATGGACAAAGCCCTCCCCGATGCATGGAAAGCAGCGACAACCTTCGCTAGCGCGATTTCTAGAGAAGCCGCTCAGCACGGGCTGTCACTCGCCGAAGGCGAGATCATCAAGATCCGCGTCTCGCAGCTCAATGGATGTGTCTTCTGCCTAGACCTCCACTCCCGGCAAGCCCGGAAGCTGGGTGTGCCGCAGCAGAAGCTCGACCTGCTCCCAGCATGGCGAGAGTCCACGCTCTTCAGTGACCGGGAGGCAGCGCTGCTCGCAGTCGCCGAGACAGCGACCACGCTCCCGCTGAGCGAAGACAGCAAGGCCGACCTCCTCGCCGCCCGAAGCGCCCTCGGTCAGGAAGCTTTCGTCAGCGCCGAATGGGTGGCCACTACCATCAACATCTTCAACAGGATCTCCATCCTCAGCGAGCACCCCGTGCGAGCGCGAGATGCTGAAGGGAAGCTCTCCTAGAGTCGAGAACGGACGCCCCGCAACGCCGCGAAAAGGACAGCATTCTCTCAGGAAAGCGGGACCAAAAGGTCCACTTCTGACGTTATCTCCAGTGACGCCGCAAGCCAGCGGCGGCAGAAACGGAGGAATCGTGCCCAGCAGTAACTACCCCAAGACGTCCGAGGCGCTCAGCCGTCTCACCCCGATCCAGTACCGCGTGACCCAGGAGGACGGCACCGAGCCGTCGTTCTGCAACGAGTACTGGAGCAACCACGAGCCCGGCATCTACGTCGACGTGGTCTCGGGCCAGCCCCTGTTCTCATCCACCGACAAGTACGAGAGCGGCACCGGATGGCCGAGCTTCACCCGACCGATCCAGTCGGACGCCGTCCACACCAAGACCGACCGGAAGCTCTGGATGGAGCGCACAGAGGTCCGATCCACAGGAGCCGACAGCCATCTCGGGCACGTCTTCGACGACGGACCTGCCGATGCCGGGGGATTGCGCTACTGCATGAACTCGGCCGCACTCCGTTTCATCCCCGCAGCGGAGCTCGAGGCACAGGGATACGGCGAGTACCGCTCCCTGTTCGACACCACCGACACCACAGAGGAGAACGCATCATGACCAGTGGCATCCACGACGCCGGCCAGATCACCCGCACACCCGGCACCGAGACGGCGGTTCTCGCCGGCGGCTGCTTCTGGGGCATGGAGGACCTGGTCCGCCGCCAGCCAGGCGTGCTGCAGACACGAGTCGGCTACACCGGCGGTCGCAACAGCCACGCCACCTACCATCGTCATCCCGGTCACGCAGAGGCGCTGGAGGTAGTCTTCGACCCCGCCAAGACCACCTACCGTGATCTCCTGGCATTCTTCTTCCAGATCCACGACCCGACCACCGTCAACCGCCAGGGCAACGACATCGGCTCCAGCTACCGCTCAGCGATCTTCCCCGTCACCCCGGAGCAGGAGAAGATCGCCCGCGACACCATCGCAGACGTGGACGCCTCCGGCCTGTGGCCGGGCAGCGTCGCGACCACAATCGAGCCGGCAGGCCCGTTCTGGGAGGCAGAGCCTGAGCACCAGGACTACCTGGAGCGGTATCCGAACGGCTACACGTGTCACTTCCCTCGTGCAGGTTGGGTGCTTCCGCCTCGCGCGGCGCATGCGGCGATCTGATCAAAGGAGGAGGGTGTGCTCACCAGGGTGAACACACCCTCCCGGTCGATAGGGAAGCAGTTAGTGAGCTCCGCCGTCGTCGGCCCAGACCTGCAGCTCGTTCATCACAAGCTCGTCGAGCATGGGCGTCTCGTATCGCCCTTCGGCGGTGTAGGACCCATTCCGGAAGCTGAGCCCAGCAACAAGATGGTCTTCAACGATCCATCGAACGTCATAGCAGGCCCGGTAGCTCGGAGGCCAGAAGGAGCAGAAACGCCCCGTCGCGTCGAGGTACCATTCGCCGCGAGTGGACCGCCCATACTCGACATACACAGTGCCGCCGGCGGGGTCGAACGTCTGTGTCGCCCCGTCTGCGTATCGGAGAGGTCCTCTTGTCACCGCGTAAGCAATGTCTTCGGCGAGGACGACGTCGCCATGCTTCATGATCGGCTTCTCCCAGCGTACGGAGCCTCGGCCCTCGTCTTCGTGCTAGACGCGGTCTCCATCAAACAACGGCCTCCTCGATGAGCTCGTAGATGTTCGCGCGCCGGAGGTCGGCGGCGTGAAAGACGAGACCGTCGCCGCGCTCGGGCGGTTCCACGGCGACATGCCGCACGCAAGTCGCGGCGAGATCTCGCTCTTGTCCCGTCATGACAACGAGCCCGATCACCGTGGTGTCGGACCCGACCGCGTTGGTCGCTGCCACTCTGATGTCGCGGGTGACGTGCCGTGCGATGCGGTCCACACGTCGCCGTGAGGCGCCGTCAGCACCCTCGAACACCATCACCACCGTCCGCGGCTGCACAGCGTGCACCGCGCCAGTGACCTCCCGGCGTATGCGCGCCACTTCTGCTCTCCTTGAGCGGAAACCGAGCATTCCTCTGATCCGATATGCGGCCAGCACCATCCGCAGGTCCTCGACCGTGGGCATATCGGAGGCCAGCGGGACGAGATCCAGAACGGCCGCGTCGTCGCCAATACGGACTGGCGAACGTATGTCAGACATCGCGCCAACTGATCGGGGGCATGCCGCACAGGCTTGCGTGCCCATCTACGTCCATCGTTGAGGCTCCCGTCGAGATAGTTGCGCCTTCGTGTGCCACTGCCCCTCGGCGACGGGCGAGGAGGACCGCCCGTCACCAATTCGCTTCGCGCCGCGGCGGCTAGGCGTGAACGTGACCCGGCTCGTGCTGGTGGTTGTCGAGCTCGGCACGGACCTGCTCCATGTCCAGCCCTCGCACCTGAGCGATGAGGTCCTCCAACGCCGGCTTCGGCAGTGCGCCAGCCTGGATGAACACCCTGATCGAGTCGCGGTAGACCGCCACGGTAGGCAATGCACGGATGCCGATCTCCGACGACAGCTGAGCCGCAGCCTCTGTATCGACCTTGCCGAACACAATGTCCGGGTGCTCTTCGGAGGCGGCCTCATACACCGGGGCAAACGCTCGGCACGCACCACACCAGGTCGCCCAGAAGTCGAGGATCACGATCCCATCGCGGCCCGTGACCTCCTGAAAGTTCTCGTCTGTTACCTCTATCGTCGCCATCTCTGGTCCTCTCGTGAACAACCTTATTGGACTTCGTGGTCCTGTTACATAGTCCTCGGTCGCGCGGGACTGCGCAAGGTCGCGGCTACCTGTTGGCGGCGTAGCGATAACCGTCAGCAGCGGGGCGGAGATGCGAGTCGACACGTCGCTACACGCGATCGCCGGATTTTCCGTCCAAGATCAGGCTTGTCGGGCTCGCGAGGCGAGCCTCGGTAGCGGTCGGCTTTCGGGCGCCGCGAAGGTTCCCGGCGTCGTCAACGTCGCCACCCGCGTACGGCTGACTACGTGCTGCTGTCGGACCCGATCGTTGTGACGGTCATTCACCACCGGGGGGGTATCACCGGATGAGTGTGCTCTTGCTCCAGAGGATCGACTTCCATCTCGGTGGCGTCCGACACGGCCTCGACGCCGGCACCCGAGCGACGACTCTCGTTGAGTGCCTGGACGATGCGAGCAAGCGCTGGTTCAGAAAGCGTGCCGGTATGGCTGAAGACTCGTGCGCCGTCTCGGTACCCCAGTAGGGCCGGGACGGCGGCCACGCGTGCGACGTGCGCAGCCTGGAGCTCGCTGGTGATGTCGACGCGTGCGTGCAGGACGTGTGACTGTTCGACGGATGACCTCTCGTAGATCGCACCGAAGGCACGGCAGGGAGAGCACCAGCTCGCCCAGAAGTCGACGACGACGAGTTCGGTCGTCGCAACCACGCTTACGAAACTCTGATCAGTCAAAGCAACCACGGTCATGGGTCAATGCTCCTGTCAATTTCGACGCGGCGGTCTTGGAGGGGCAACGGAATGGCGGCGACCCCGGTGGCTGCGGGGCGACCCCCGCATCGTGTCTCGGTCAAGTCCCGTGGTGTGGTGTCACTCCGGTTGTTCCCTGTGGTGGGTGGAGGGTCAGGCGGTGAGGTAGCGCTCGGGGCGGGGCTGCTCGGTGTGATCGTGCAGGGTATGGACGAGTTTGCGCATGGAGATGTCGGAGAAGTAGCGGCGTTCGCCGTAGGACCATTCCTCGTGCTGTTCTTGGAGGACGGCCCCGATGAGGCGGGTGACGGAGTCGCGGTCAGGGAAGATCTGGACGACGTCGGCGCGGCGTTTGATCTCGCGGTTGAGGCGCTCGATGGGGTTGTTCGACCACACCTTCTGCCAGTGCTCGCGGGGCAGCGGTGCGAACGCGGTGAGGTCGGGTTCGGCGGCCTCGAGCATGGTCGCGATCTCCGGGAATGAGCCGCGGAGGCTGTCGGTGACGGCCTGGTATTGCGCGGTGACGGCTTCGGTCGTGGTTTGCGCGAAGATCGTGGAGATCAGTGCGTTGACGGGCTTGGAGCGGGCCGAGCCGATCTTCTGGGTGACGTTGCGAGCGAAATGGACCCGGCATCTTTGCCACCCGGATCCGGGCAGGATCGCTTTGACCGCGGCTTTCAGGCCGGCGTGCGCGTCGCTGGTGACCAGGGTCACCCCGAGCGGGTCGGCGTCGGTGGCGACCTTGAGTCCCCGGTCGCGGAGGGAGCGGAGGAACTCGGTCCAGAAGTCGGTGGTCTCCGCGTCCCCGAGCGCCATCCCGAGGATCTCCCTCCTGCCGTCGCCGGAGACTCCGGTGGCCACGACGAGGGCTTGGGAGACGACCCGGCCGCGGTGGCGGACGTCGAGGTAGGTGGCGTCGAGGAACAGGTAAGGGAACCAGGTGTGATCGATCCGGCGGTGCAGGAACTCCTGCACCGCCTCGTCGATCTCCCCGCAGATCCGCGACACGGTCGACCTCGAGATGCCGGTGTCGTTGCCGAGCGCACGGACCAGCTGGTCGACCTTCCTGGTCGAGACTCCGTCGATCCAGGCCTGGCAGATGACCGCGTAGAGGGCTTTGTCGACCCGGCGACGCGGGTGCAGCAACGACGGGAAGAACGACCCCTCCCGCAGCTTCGGGATCTGAAGGTCCACCTCCCCGGCCGGGGTCGCGAGCGTCTTCGGGCGCACTCCGTTGCGGCGGGTCGTCCGCTCAGGAGACCGCTCGTGCGGGGCCGCGCCGATCTTCACGGTCGCTTCCGCGTTGATCAGGTCTTGCAGGCCGGCCTGCAGCATCCGGCGGAACACGTCCGAGTGGGCGAGGTCGGGGTCGGCGAGGACTTCGCCGATCAGGGTCGTCAAGGCAGACTGGTTCTGGGTCATCGTGGGATCCACTTCTTTGCTTCTTGGCGGAAACAACTGGGTATCCCACGGTGGCCCGTCATCGTCTACGACGACGAGGACCCCGCGGGAAGTGACACCACGCTATGGGACTCACCCCGACAAAGTACGATCGCGGAATGCCCGGCCTCGTTGCTCCGATGACCTTGCCGCCCGGCGAGCCGGCTGCCGGCCCTTGGCGGGCGATTCGAGAAGAGGACCTCGTCCGGGTGCTGTTCAATGCGGGCAGCGTTTCGCCCCGCAAGCCCTTAATCGTGGCGGTAGACGGTCGCGGTGCATCCGGGAAGACAACTCTCGCCGAACGGTTGGCTCGACAGGTGGATCGCTCAGCCATCGTCCATACCGATGACATCGCTTGGAATGAACCCTTCTTCACGTGGGGCCATCTCCTCGGCGATCACATCCTGAGTCCGTTGCGCCGCGGTGAGAGCGTGATGTTCTCACCGCCCGCCTGGGCTAAGCATGGGAGGGACGGGGCCATCGAGGTTCGCGCTGGTTTGGATCTCGTGATCATCGAGGGCGTTGGGGCCAGCCAGCGCGAATTGAGCGACCTCGTTGATGCCACCGTCTGGGTACAGTCCGACTTCGCTGCAGCGGAAACACGAGGTATTGCCCGAGACATTGCTCAGGGCGTGAATGGAAGCGCCGAAGAGACCGTCGCTTTCTGGCACGAATGGATGGATGAGGAACTGCTGTTCTTATCGGAGCAGAGGCCGTGGGAACGGGCATGCATAGTTGTCGCGGGGACCCCCACGATCCCGCTCGAGCGAGATCGGCTGGCCGTGGCGAGCGGACCCTTGTAAATCTCCAAGCCCGCGTCATCTCAGGTAGGACGCTCTGATCAGTGGGCGCCCGACATCGTGCGGAGATCCGCTACTGAGGTGCCCTCAGCGAGACCATCGTCGACAATTCTGTGGACCCATCCTTCTACGGTCGTCCCCCTGGGCGCGTGCGGAATTTCGGCTTAGGGCGCGAGCAAGTACGCGACGGGTTCGGAAACGGCCACGATAGCGGTCACCACGATGCCCATGACAGCCAAAGTCGTCCAGCGCGCGGAGGTGGACGCCGCCAGGCCGACCACGATCGTTCCCACGCTCAGCGCGAGGAGGGCGGAGCATGTCGCGATGAACGCCGCGATCGCCCACAGGTTCTCTGTGTCGCTCGTGATCTGCTGCGAGACGAGCCCCGCAAGGAAGTACGAACCGAGGTAGGCGAAGAACAGTCCGCTCGCGGCCATGCACAGACCGGACGTGATCCAGACGGCGACAGCCTGGAGGTGTCGGCGCAGGTATGGAACGAGGAAGACAAGCTGACCGAGAAGTGCGAGCACCGTCCCGAGGAGACGGATATCGGTGAACGAAGTCAGGGAGGCCACCACCAGTGATGTCATGGTGACGATGACGTAAAGCACGGTTACCGCCGCCACCGTTCTCGTCGATCGCGGTTCAGCGGTGGCCAGTAGAGGTTCCGTGCTGGTCATCGGCTGCCTGCCTGTCGTTGATCCCAGATGCTGTGTGTCGTCGTCTTCAGCATCAATGGGAATCTCTGCACCCGCAAGCGGATCCGCTTGCGGGCGCTCGCCCTAGGGGGAAGTGGACATCTTCGCGCAACGATGACGCTGCAGCTCGTGGACATTTCTCGAGTCGAAAGCCCGCTGTGACGTGCGCGCGGTGGACAAGTCGCACCGGTTCCTACAAAGATTGAGATGTCCGAGACAGGACTGGCTCCACGTCCGATGGGGCGCACCAGCAGGCGGCGATCACGCCGTCCGCGAGTAAGGAGAGATCATCGTGCCGACGTGTGGGAAACTCAGGTCATGACCATGGCCGACCCGTACACCCCGGAGAAGTCGAAGGCGCTCTTCGGCAACAGCCACATGTCCACGGTCATGCTCGAAATCGCCTCGCTCGACGACGACACCTTCTCGCCCAAGCAGATCGTGGAGCGCACCGGCTTGCTGGGCAGTGTCGTTCACCCACTGATCCACCGCCTCACCGACGCCGGACAGATCGAATACCTCGGCCGTGGGCCAGACGGCAAGGCGAAGCTCTACCGCATACGCCGCACCCACATCTGGGATGCAATGAAGAAATACGCAGACGGCGTCGACGACGAAGTCGGCCAACTCGCCAGCTGAGAGTTGTCTGCGGGCACCTACGTGGTAGACCGATAAGCCGAACGTGGGGAAGCAGGAGAAGCTTCACCGGAAGGGTGCCGTGAGCCGTCGCTTCAGTTGCCGAGGTCAGCGTGGTAGTGGCCCAGGAGCAGCCGGGTGAGCTGTTCACCCCGTACCGCGACGGCCGTGAGGTCCTCCGTGGTCATTGCGGCGAAGTTGGTGGGGTATCGCTCGACACGCTCACGCGGGATCAGATCATGGAGTGGCACCGGGAGCTTGTGATCGCGCATCCCGAGGTATGCGTGCACGAATCCATCAATCTGGCCGGCCGCGGCTGCGTCGTGGATGCGGCCGCGGCTCGCATCTTGGGTCTTGCCGTACGTGATATCGAAGCTCTGCGACAGCCGGCCGGGGAGGAAGCGTGCAGCGCGGCGGTGGGCGCGCCCTCGGCCGGCATCAGCCGCGATCAGGAAATCGAGCTCGTAAGTGTGGCTTGTGTGAGCAGTGGATCGATTGGGCAGCAAGGGACTCAGTCCAAGGTTGTCGTATACGCCGCCGTCGGTCATGACCACCGTCTCATGCGTTCGATGACCATCGCGGTTCTCGAATTCATACTCCCTGGTCATCGCGGGCAGGAGTATCGGGAACGCAGCCGAAGCCGCCACCGCCTCTGCGACGGTGACCGGATCCAGGATCTTTCCGTACGCGGAGCAGGAACTCACCCTGCTACCGAATCTCACGGCGTTGCCGGTAGTCATATCCGTCGCGGAGAAAATCACGCTGCGATCCGGGTGCGTAACGTCGGCCACGTCGCGGCTGCCGAACGCTCGTGAGGCAAGTGCAGCGACGAGGGCATCGGTACGCGAGTACCCGCGGCGCTGACCCGGGACTGTGGCGCGAAGTGCGCTGCTCGCGCTCTTCACCATCGCGGTGGGCGCGAATGCGCGTCGGGCGAGCTCGGCCTGCAGCCCGCAGCGAAGGAGTTGGACTACCGAGTCGTCGAACTCAGCGAACTCGGCCGGCCCGTACGCCCACATGGCCGTGAGTAGGCTTCCGCCGCTAATTCCGGATACGACAGACACGTGCTGGAGAAGGTCGCGATCCTGCAGTGCCCGGAGACAGCCAAGTCCGAAGGCTGTAGCGCGAAACCCGCCTCCCGAAAGGGCTAAGCCAATACGCGGAGTGGTCATCCGTCCGCCTCGATCGCGCCCGCCGTCGGGTAGGCGAATCCTCCCGGGAACCAGTGGGTGCTGCCGATCGTCATGTAAAACGGTGAGCTTGCAGGTGTCCGGGTGCGTCCTTCATCCCGTCGGACAACGCGCGCATATAGGTGGGGTGGGGTCCCATCGCGTAACCAGGTCGACCAGGCGTGTGACGGTCCGCCGAGGATCAGCATCAGCGCCCGCCGCCCAGCACCCTGAGGCGCGACGATCTGCGACATTCCCGCATCGTCAATGTCGCTCGGTCTGGCGGGGCCGTGCGGGTGCGTGTGCCACATGCCCACGAAGCCAACCCGGTCACCGGTGTTACGCAAGCTTGCCTCCACGATCTGCTGAGTGCCCTCGACGCCGTGATCGAAATAGATCGAGGAGAGGTGGCTGTCCGGGGACGGGCCCGTGGCGGCGTCCACGTGCACAGTTCCCGTCGCATCGTCGATCATGCCCAGGAGCATCCCGCCCGTCTCGACCTTTGCCCCTCGGATGCGCGCACCCCGACGGGCTTCGCTCCGGATCTCAGCCAGTGCACGCGAACTCACCTGGACCTCATACTCACCGGAATGATCCGCCATCGTCACGTCGTTCGGCCACGTCAATGGCCGCGGCACGTGGCCGGCCGCGGGCGGGGTGAGGTGAATCGCCACCGCCGTCATCGGTGCTGCCTCACGATCAGTCAGCACACGAAGAGCCGACCACAACAGTTGGGAAGCGAGAGCCACTGTCTGGGTGGAGGACCCCGTGAACGTGGGTGCAGAACAACCCGGCTCGGGGAAGAACATGTCCGTCCGCGGGGTGGCTGGGAAGAAATCTTCAGCGATCTCAGCCCATCCGAGGGGCGGGTTGGTGGCGATGTCGATCGCAGTTCGTCGCAGGACATCGTGTGTTGCCCCGGTTGCTCCCGTCAAGGACACGGTGACGACGCCGCGCTCCGCGGTGTGTCCGAACACGGCACCGACAGTGGGCGGCCACTGATCTCTGCGCGAAGAGCGGGCATCCTCGAGGGCGGTCCGCACGCCCACGTCCGCCGTCGCATCGATGACGAGGTCGTATCCCAGGACGGCGTCGGGTTCGCTCAGGATTCCCGTGACGATGTGGGATCGGGAGGCCGTCACGATCAAGTCTTCGCGGACACGGGACAACCGAGCTGCCAGACGCTCCGCCTTGTTGTAACCGATGTCATCATCGTCGTAAGGCTGGCGCACGAGGATCCCCGGGCCGACATTCCCTTTGTCGATCACGTGAAGAGCCGCCACGCCTGCGCGAACGCATTGCTCTGCGATCGGTGCGCCGAGCGCCCCGGCGCCGAGCAGCAGCACACGCTTTCCGGCCAGCCATGTCGACGCTGATCCCGTGTCACGGCGTCGTGTCACCTCGGCGCGCGCCTCATGGACGATCATCCATTGAACCTTCGCGAAACCCAACCAGGCCTCGGCCAGCTCGCGAACGTCCGTGGCGAGCTGCTCGTTCTCCGGTCGGATCATCTGCAAGAGATCGGTGATCTTGGAGCCGAGGTCATCGAGGTGCCAGCACGTCACGTGCGCAAGCGGCTTCCCAGGGTCGAGGCGCCGCGCAGGTGTAGCCAGAAGCATCATCGCTGGCACTGCACTGCCACCGCTTACCGAGTGCCCGAGCACCTTGTTGATCGTCGATGCCCGAACGAGAGCCGAGAGAAGCATGTCCCGCGGAACCCCGTACCCATCCAGCGCGTCGGCGAGGGCAGCGGCAGTTGCCGGGTACTCCATATCGAGTGTGTCGCTGATCACTATCGAGGGCGCCACGAAGAGCGCGCGACCCTGATCGTCATGGCTCGCGACACCGTCCTCGAGAACGCGCTCATAGGTCTGAAGCGGAGTGAGCCACTCGAGCACATCAACGCGAGACCCGCGTTGCACACACCACGCGTAGACCAGCCTGACCCCGTCACCGCCGAGATCGCGCCACGGCACCAGATCTCCCAGATCCGGGCGCAGCACAATCCACCCGTTCTTATAGGAGCCGTACGCGATAGGTGGGTGCAGCGGCTGACCCGCTGGATCGAGCTCTCCCGCAGCTGCGCGCTGCACCCACGACATCAGGCGGGAAATCAAACCCCGCATGCCATCTGCTGGATTCCACTCAACGGACGGCGCCGCATAGAGACACAACACCGAACCCCACTGCACGTGCGGTGTGCCCGCCCACCGCCGGTGTCGAACCATCACTGACGGGTACGCGTGAGGGTATGACGGCTCGACCAGGATCTCGAATCGTTCCCTGCGCCGCACTGAGATACCGGAGCCAGCGGTAACGACACCGGCCGTGTCCAAGGAGATGCTGTAGGTGGAGATCGTCTCGTCCGCCGTCGATCCGAGAAGCTGGATAGCGCCGCCACTCATGTCGGCGAGATCCGCGAGCTGGCGGGCGGCGAGTTCGCTCAACGACCGAACCCGATGGGGTTCTCCGGTGCGCTCTGCCCACCACGATCAGCGGCGATCGCGTCCTGAACCCGATCCACGCCCGAGAACTCAGAGGCCACCGCTGTCGCAGGAAGTGCGTGCGCCAAGCTCACCGCGGCAGCAGTGACGGCGGCAAACCGGCGGCCGACGGAGGACATCGACAACTCCAGCGCCGCTTCCTGCGCCGACTTCTCAAGCAGCTCGCCGCGGATCACGCGCGCACCGTACGCGTCGACGCCGAACACCACCGGACTGGGTGCCAGTTCATCAACCCACGACATGGTGCAAATCAGCTCATCAGCTATCTCGGCGTACCGATCCGCCGCCATAAGGTGCGGCGGGTTGTGGCCGTCCACGTCCACGTCAGGAAACACCGCGCTACTGGCCACAATCGAGGCACCCAGCCGGGCGTTGCGCTCGAAAGCGTCAAGGATGTCCTGCTGCAAGACCTCCGCGCCGTCCACATCCTTCTTGTACATCACCCGCTTCGAGCAGTGATGCGGCGCAAGCAACAGATCCCACTCGAGATACTGCTCGCGATCCTTCGCCTCGCTGTACTTGAAGATCTTCATGATCGTGTCGTGCGCCAGATCTCCGAAGAGCAGAACCTTGCCGTCAACACCCGACTCGTCGGTGAGGGTCACCTGCATCGACAACGATGTCTCGTTCCGGGCAGCCGCAGCATCCTCCTTGAAGGGTGCATGGATGAACGCCTCGAAAACACCGGCACGATCATGACCGTCCAGCACTGTCAGCGACGTCCCCGGATACGCCAAGTACTCCTTCGGGAGATCGTCGTACGCATGGGAGCTGTGATCGGTGTCGTATCCAACTACTCGGATCCGATCGCCACTCCCTGGAGCCCCACCGACGCTCACCGCTGCACGCGTGACCTCAATACGACGCTCCGACTCTTCACGAAACGCGATCGCGTCCGCGCACAGCTCCGGTGCCTCCGGATCGTTGTATTCACGCCACAGGCGCGGCGTCGACCACAGCTCACCAATACGGACCTTCGCCAGCAGATCCGCAAAACCCAGGCAATGGTCCTTATCGGCATGCGTCAACACGAAGGTGGCAAGATACGGCTCCCCATCAACGATCGGGAGGGCATCAACGAGGCGATCAACAACCGCGACTTCTGGGTTCTCATCGCTGTCCGCCTTCGCAAGGTCATGAAGATCGACCTGCATCACCACGCCATCATCAACGACGACTGTCGTACTATCTCCGGTGCCAACCGGCCAGAACACCGCGCCTCTCGCGGGAAGCCCCTCTGAATACATCACGCACCTTCCTGTCGACCAAAACCGGTGCGCGCCAATCCGCCACACTTCGGGTGTGCACTGCTCAAGGTAGCTACGACCACCGACACCAACACTGGGAAACGCAAGCGGATCATTGAGCCACCCAGCGCCAATCCGGCTCCCAGCGCCGCCCCACATTCGACGTCACCACGGCAAGCACCGGCGAATGGCACAAGGAGCGGATCCCGGGTACCTGGCACGAATGCCAACTGCATGCCATCTCGTCGTGGAAAGTGCCATCTTCACGCGGAACCTACAGTTTCTTCTTCAGCAATGTCAGTGGTCCGCGCTAAAGTGTAACTGTCAGAGATACAAACAAAGGAGCATGATATGAGCGGAACGATGCGACTGGCAGTGAAGGTCTCGCCCGATGCGCGCACGGAGCGCGTGGACCTGGGGGCGAACGCCTATCCGGTGATCTCGGAGGCGGTCCAGGGGGACATCGAGCCCGTCACCTTAGCTGAGGATTTCGAGTTCTACGCCAACGAGAACGGCTGGGCCGAGTTCTCGCCGCTCGAGCGCAACCCCCTCGCGGAGGCAGTCCAACTCGGCTGCCTCGGTGCCGCCAACCCGATCGTGGGTCCGGTGATCTTCACGGGGGGTATCGACGAGGCGGGCGAGACTCGTGGGCTGTCCGAGACTCGAGCCGCGCTGGTGGAGCAGCTGGCGATGATGCTGCGCGGGGAGGCCTGAGATGGGTGCGGACATGCTGTTGGCGATCGCCGCCTCTCCCCGAATGACCAGCAGGGGTTCCGATGCGTCGGTCGACGTGCTGTGCACCCGCGTGGAGGAGCGAGCGGCAGCGGCGGCCTCGGAAGGGGATCTGGAAACAGAGCTCTACCCGGAGCTGTTCGAGGACAGATCCGGCAGGGCGGCCGATCTGGCTGCTGACGCGCTCACAAGCTGGATCAGGAACGGAGGGCTCGAGTCCCGAGACGTGGCACATGTTCGGATCGGCGGCCGTGAGTACATCGCCACAGGAGGACTCTCATGGGGCGACTCCCCCACCGATGCATTCAGCTACGTGAGCCTGCTCGACGATATCCACGCCTTCGACGAGCCGCTGCCCTGACACCACGCGCGCCGCTTACTCCTGGTCGAGGGGTCAGCGGTCGCGGTGCACGACCTCGATGGTCTCCACCTCGATGTCGGGAACGGTCTGGGCCGCATGGCTCACCGTCGCGCACAGAGCGGTGATGGTGACGCGATCACCCTTGCTGACGGCAGCACGGATCATCTCAGCGCGAGGCCCAGTCGCGTGGACGTTATACGGGCCGTGCTCACCGTCTATGCGGAAGCTCACCCGAGCTACTCGTCCGGGAAGGCTGCGGGTCAGCATGAGGGGTGATCGGACGATGCCTGTTGCGATGACCGCAGTCTTCGGCGACGAGGCGATCTTGGTGGTGTGCATGACTTTGCTCCAGATCTAGCTGTAGATGGGCGCGTCGAACGTGACGCGATGGAAGATGTGGTCGGCGTCGTCAGCGCAGCCGGCGCCGAGATCGTCGATCATGACGGCTGCACAGCAGAGCTGTCCCTCCGCATAGGCCGCGGCGAGCGCGTCGAGGATTCCTTGGAAGGTGACGGTCGTAGTGACCTCTCCTTCGGGCTCGTCGACGTCGGTGTAGTGAGTGATGGAGACGGTCGCCGCGTCGAGATCGGACTCGGTGGCAACTAGCCAGGATGAGCTTGGACCGCGAAGAAGGTCACAGAGGTCGACCACCTGAGACGGCGGGATCTCTCTGGTGATCGTGAGTGTCAGCGCCATAGTTGCTTTCCCCTTGTTAGTATCTTGGTTCGTTACTAACGGTACTCTCCTAGGGTGATGTGTCAAGGTGGCGATTGTGAGCTCGCGTCTTGCGAGATAGCGTCATTCCGCATCAGCAGCAGACGCCTCGACAGGGTGAGCGAGCAGTTGCGGCTTGGCGGGCCGAGAGAAGAAGCCGAAGGACTCGTCATCGTCACCACGCTCGACGGTCGCTGTAAACGCCACGCGGTGGCCGCGGGCGGGTCGACCATCGAACTCAAGCCCACGCGGCACGCTGCCCCATACTTTCCAGCCCGGACCTGTGACGAGCATCTTGAGCGAGCCGCCGTAGGCGTTCTCCACCCACTTCGTAGCGGTGATCTCCCCTTCGAGGCGCACACGACCGGTGGGAACGGGGCGCTTGGCAGCCTCCTGCTTACGCAACTCGGCGATGACAGCTTCAGCTTCGAGGCCCCAGACATCGAAGTCGAGCTCTTCGATGCCGGCAGTCTCGGCAGCATCCAAGAGATCCCCCGCCCTGCGGCGCAGCGGATCGCCCTCGCGCAGTTCACCGTACGCGTGGGTGAGCGCGCCGTGGGCGGATGCGTTCTCCTCCATGAAGCGCGCTTGCGCGGAGACAATTCGCGCAAGCGCGTCTCGGGCTTCGTCAGCGAGGCGTGCGCGGCGACGTGCGGTGGATCGGGCAGACGAGATGAGGAATGAACGCGTGCCGGCTCCCCCACAGGCGAAGCATCCGGTCGTGACGTCACCGACGCTCGAGGTGTAGAAGGTGATCCGGCTGGGTGCGCTGTAGATGCCCGTACCCCCACACGCGCCACATGCTTCGGTGATCCGGTCGGCGCCCTTTCGACCGGGGTAGGGATCTTGGTACGAGCTCGCGCCGGCTGAAGGAGCGTTCTTCACGTCTCGCATCGCGCTTACCTCCCTTTCGTATCTCTGTCAGTTACAAAATACACCCACCCGCAGACACTCGCGTCGGGATCCTGCCGCCGGAGCGAATGGGGTTAGGGAGAGATCTTCCGCGTGTCCCTCGTCGGGTGTATATTAGTAACTGTCAGAGATACATACAGAAGGATGGTGCACGATGGCTACTCGAAAGACGCTCAGCCCCGAAGAGCGCAAGGCTCGCGCTGAAGCACTGCACGAGACGATCACTGCGCAGGTCGAGAAGCTTCGCGACTCCGAGCAGTGGACCGAGTTCCTGCGATACGCACGCAGTTTCCACCGCTACTCGCTCAACAACCTCTGCCTCATCTGGGCCCAGTTCGAGGCGCTCAAGGCTGCCGGTCTCACGGGCAGCGCCGACTCCTTCACCCAGGTCGCCGGCTTCCGGAAGTGGCAGGAGCTTGGCCGCCAGGTGCGCCGCGGCACCAAGGCAATCCGAATCTTCGGGTACGCCCAGAAGCGCATCGATGCGGCCGAGGATGAGAGCACTGACAGCGAAGCACGAACCGTGACCTGGTTTCCCGTGTTGAGCGTCTTCGACATCTCTCAGACCGATCCCATCCCCGGGCACCCAGGCGCCCCGGACAACCCCGTGAAGCAGCTCACCGGGGACGACGATCTCGGGATCGTCGATGACCTCAGCGACTACATGACGGGTCTGGGGTGGACTGTCGGCCGCGAGCGCATGCCCGAAGGGATGAATGGCTACGCGTCAGGCACACGCAAGCACGTCGCCCTGTCCGACTCGATCTCTCCCGCCCAGTCGGCAAAGACGATGATCCACGAGGTCTGCCACTTCCTCCTCGGGCACACGGATGAGGATTGCGACTACGTGGCGCATCGCGGCACATGCGAGGTCGAAGCGGAGTCCGCCGCCTACGTCGCACTGGGCATCCTCGGCCTCGACTCGGCCGACTATTCGGCCGGCTACATCACGGGGTGGGCAGAGCGCGCCGAGGCCGACGTCATGCGCGAGACAGCCAAACGCGTCCTGGACGCAGCGCAGCGCATCTCCGAGATCCTGACACCAGCGCCCGCGATCGCTCACGAGCTCGCCGCCTGACCATGATGCAGGACACCGGACCCCTGGAGACCGGCGCCCACGCGTCTGCAGGGACGGTCTCCTACGGCGCCCACATCCGTGCCGCCGGCATCCTCTGGGAAGTGTGTGACGTGCGCTCGATTGAAGCTCCCCCAGCCTCGAGGGAGACCCGCGGGCGTTTGCGCCCCATCGATACGGAGACCGGTGATCGTCTCACGATCGTGCGCATCGGACGCGCCGAACGGGAGATGGTCCACGTCGACCTGACCGTCTACGCCGGTGGCGAGATCTCCGCGTTTCCCGCTGCACGGAACTACAGCGCGCCGTTGACCGACCGGCAGCGGCAACTCATCCTCGACGACCTGGCCGGTGTCGAGTTCCACCTACCGCCTCTGAACGTTGACGAACGACTCAAGCGATTCATCTCGTCGATCGCCACCGATGCCACCCACGCCGCTGCGAACACGATCAGCTACGCACGCCGTCGGGTCTTGAGTGAGCACTTCGCCGAGCTCCAGACCCGTCCGGAGGCTGACCGGCATCGGGCAGCAATTCTCGACCAGGCTTGTGCCGAGTTCCGCGCGCGGTTGCAAGCGCTACTCACCCAGGCCTGAGCGCCGATCGGTATAGAGACGAGCAGCGCTTACGTCGGTATCCGCACCTAAAATCGGCGCCCATGCCCCCTCACCACTCATACCCATCCGGCGTCGAATGGAGCGACGTTTGTAGCTGGATCGCGGCGAATCGCCCCGATCTCGACGCGCGGCTCCGGGACGGCATCCCCGACCGGCAGGATGACCAACCCGCACCAGCACCTCCACCAGCGACCGTATGAACGCGTCCGCGTTCCACACCCAGGACAATCCGGGTCCGAGGACACCAAGCCGTCATCCGCGATCATCTCGGCACGCTACTCGCTCGTCGTGGCCGGG
Organism: Microbacterium sp. NPDC055910; assembly: GCF_042271185.1. Classification (NCBI taxonomy): domain Bacteria; kingdom Bacillati; phylum Actinomycetota; class Actinomycetes; order Micrococcales; family Microbacteriaceae; genus Microbacterium; species Microbacterium sp. NPDC055910. The sequence continues at coordinate 59,219 of NZ_JBHJZS010000007.1, read as the reverse complement.
AAGCTCAACTTTCCACAGCCTCCGCAATCCTGTAGAATAGTAACTGAGAGAGATACATACCGAAGGGAGTTGAGGGAAATGGCGAACAAGACAGCAATGCAGGTGATGAAGGTTCTGCACCGCCAGGCGAACCCGACCGCAACCACGCGAGGCACTCCGGCCCAGGAAGCGAAGCGTCTGAACAAGTCCCGCAGGCTCGCGCTGGCCAACGCCACCGCCATGCTCAGCAAACTCAACCGCGCAGCCGTCACCGAGTCCGCCACGACCATCCAGGCGATGACCGACGATGCACAGGTACTCCTCGACGCTGCCACCGGGTTCCAGGAACTCATCGACGACATCCCCAACGGTCGCCAGCTCGCCGCCTGACATGGCTCGCCGGATCGTAACCGCCATCGCCGCCATCAGCGCCGTCTGCGCCGCCACGGCGGCGATCTGGCTGACGTCCGGCTCGTTCGCGTCCCCTGCAGAGAGCATCGTCCCCGACCCCGACCTGCAGCCCCTCGTGAACGCCGGCTACACCACACAAAGTGAGAGCGGCTCCTACGCCTTCAACCATTCGCTCATCGAGCAGCAGATCGACCAACTGCCGCCCGCCGATGAGGTGCTCATCCGCGCGTATGAACGTGACACCTTCGGCCAGCGCTGGGCGGATGTGGACCGAAACGGCTGTGACACCCGCAACGACATGCTCCGAATCTGGTTGACGGAGGTGACATTCAAGCCCGGAACACACGACTGTGTCGTTCTCACGGGCACGCTCGCCGATCCCTTCAGCGGCACCGCAATCGCGTTCACCCGCGGTCAAGGCACGAGCGAAGCGGTGCAGATCGACCACCTCTGGCCGCTGTCAGCAGCCTGGCAACGCGGAGCGGACGCCTGGACCGAGGTGAAGAGACAGCAGTTCGCAAACGACCCACTCAACCTCACGCCCGTCGACGGCCCGCTCAACCAGTCCAAAGGTGACAGGGTCAAGTCCCGTGGTGTGGTGTCACTCCGGTTGTTCCCTGTGGTGGGTGGAGGGTCAGGCGGTGAGGTAGCGCTCGGGGCGGGGCTGCTCGGTGTGATCGTGCAGGGTATGGACGAGTTTGCGCATGGAGATGTCGGAGAAGTAGCGGCGTTCGCCGTAGGACCATTCCTCGTGCTGTTCTTGGAGGACGGCCCCGATGAGGCGGGTGACGGAGTCGCGGTCAGGGAAGATCTGGACGACGTCGGCGCGGCGTTTGATCTCGCGGTTGAGGCGCTCGATGGGGTTGTTCGACCACACCTTCTGCCAGTGCTCGCGGGGCAGCGGTGCGAACGCGGTGAGGTCGGGTTCGGCGGCCTCGAGCATGGTCGCGATCTCCGGGAATGAGCCGCGGAGGCTGTCGGTGACGGCCTGGTATTGCGCGGTGACGGCTTCGGTCGTGGTTTGCGCGAAGATCGTGGAGATCAGTGCGTTGACGGGCTTGGAGCGGGCCGAGCCGATCTTCTGGGTGACGTTGCGAGCGAAATGGACCCGGCATCTTTGCCACCCGGATCCGGGCAGGATCGCTTTGACCGCGGCTTTCAGGCCGGCGTGCGCGTCGCTGGTGACCAGGGTCACCCCGAGCGGGTCGGCGTCGGTGGCGACCTTGAGTCCCCGGTCGCGGAGGGAGCGGAGGAACTCGGTCCAGAAGTCGGTGGTCTCCGCGTCCCCGAGCGCCATCCCGAGGATCTCCCTCCTGCCGTCGCCGGAGACTCCGGTGGCCACGACGAGGGCTTGGGAGACGACCCGGCCGCGGTGGCGGACGTCGAGGTAGGTGGCGTCGAGGAACAGGTAAGGGAACCAGGTGTGATCGATCCGGCGGTGCAGGAACTCCTGCACCGCCTCGTCGATCTCCCCGCAGATCCGCGACACGGTCGACCTCGAGATGCCGGTGTCGTTGCCGAGCGCACGGACCAGCTGGTCGACCTTCCTGGTCGAGACTCCGTCGATCCAGGCCTGGCAGATGACCGCGTAGAGGGCTTTGTCGACCCGGCGACGCGGGTGCAGCAACGACGGGAAGAACGACCCCTCCCGCAGCTTCGGGATCTGAAGGTCCACCTCCCCGGCCGGGGTCGCGAGCGTCTTCGGGCGCACTCCGTTGCGGCGGGTCGTCCGCTCAGGAGACCGCTCGTGCGGGGCCGCGCCGATCTTCACGGTCGCTTCCGCGTTGATCAGGTCTTGCAGGCCGGCCTGCAGCATCCGGCGGAACACGTCCGAGTGGGCGAGGTCGGGGTCGGCGAGGACTTCGCCGATCAGGGTCGTCAAGGCAGACTGGTTCTGGGTCATCGTGGGATCCACTTCTTTGCTTCTTGGCGGAAACAACTGGGTATCCCACGGTGGCCCGTCATCGTCTACGACGACGAGGACCCCGCGGGAAGTGACACCACGCTATGGGACTCACCCGGTGACAGCGGGCCCGAATGGATGCCTCCGAACGTCAGCTACCGCTGCGTCTACGTCGCACGGATGGTTCTCGTCGCCACCAACTACCAGCTGGAGCTGACCCTCGAAGACCGGCGCGCGCTCACTACGACGCTCGCCAGCTGCGCCTGATATAGATCTCCGTCATGAGGCCGGGCGAATGCAAGTCCGCAGACATGGCGGAAGCGATGTCACGCTCGGGCAAGTACCGCGCGGATCAGTGGCGTGGGGTCGGCGGCAGGATTTCGCCAGTCAGCGCGGCCGGGATGGGTCACGGTTACGACAGCACGGCCGTCGGCCGCGACGTGCGCCTCGCTGGTCCATGCTCGGGCGTTCTGTTCCCGAAACCGGTCGATCAATCGGTCGGCGCCGATCGCCTCCCGAGTCCAACGTCCAGCAGTGCCACCGAGGCAAAGAACAGTGCCAATCCCCAGCGATTGAAGAACCGCGTCATGAACCACCCAGCACTGCTTCAGCAGCGCCTCCTTTTCACGACCAAGCGCCTCCTCGCTCGTCGACCGGACGAACACGACGTTGCTGGCCGGCACATCGCGGAGGTCAAGCCCCAGTCGGTCGAACACGTGCCGCATGCGTGGTTGCAGCCCGTGCGTCCCAGGGGGTTTGCCCTGCCAGGAATCGTCGAGATACGCGGACCAGGGCGCCGCACGCCGCTTCCAATCGTGAACGCTGCGTGCGACCGTCTCACTCGCTTGGGAAACGGGCGACCCACCGGGATTCAAGCCCAAGATGTATAGGTCACGGTGACCTTGAAAAGCGCTCGACCCCGAATAGAAGAGCGCGCCGGATCGCTCGAGCGTAGATGGCGAAAGTTGCTCTATCGACGCGGCAATAGCGTCTGGCTGAAAATCGGGCATGGAGCGGTCAGGACTCGTTAGCCGCGATGGGCGCGGACAAGGCGACAGTCTTCGGCACGGCCCCACGCTATCTGAAGAGCATCGGGGTCCCTGACTGTTCTTCAGGCGCTCACGAGGAGTGGACTATCGGTTCCCCCTCGAGGGCGCACACGCGCAGATCCGCAGGCGAATGTGGCCCCCTGTCTGCCACGAATCGCGGGCCGCCTGTACGCGTGTCGCCAGGGTGGAGTAATCTCCTCTGAGACGCCCGGTTGCGGTGCGGCGGTTGAGAAGCAGTATCTCTGACAAGTGCTCCTTCCCATCTCCCGCTTCACCCACCGGGCGTCTTCTTCTATTCGGCGGTGATCAGTAGTTGCTGGCCGCCCCGCTCCGGTAGAGAGCCTCGGCGTCGCTTGCCGCTCCGATCGCATCTCGAACGTTCTGCTGCGTGAGGTCAAGCACCCGCAGCGTGTCGTCGACCTTCGCGACCGCTTCGATGCGGTGGAACGCGGCGCCATGCTCGACGGCGAACCGTGCCAGACCACGAAGCTTCGGCAACGCGTCGGCGAGATGGAACCCGTGCGGATCGACGATAGAGGGCCGAACGCTCCCACCGACGTCGGCGAAGAAGATGAAGTCTGGGAACAACCGGCGCCACGCACCCTTGCCGTCCACGTAGGCGATCGCGAGCGCGTCGTCGGCAGCTCTTCCCGGGTTTCGGTACCAGGCGGCGCTGTGGGGCAGCTCGCGATCGAGCACGTCGATCTCCCAGCTGCCGAGCGAACCGATGGGGAACGCGCCGTGCTCGTCCGACATGAGGTGGTGGGTGCGCGTGGCAACTGGATTGCCGTCTTCGGTGATAGTCGACTCCGTACGTACCTTGGGCCGGAGGACGGAGATCGGCTGCGGCGTGCCCGTCATTGCGATGAGCTCGGCGTAAACGGCCTGTCTCTCGTCGGAGAGGCCCTTGATGGGGATCCGGTACTCGGCAAGCCATCGTTCCGCGAGTGCAGTCGCAGCGCGGTTGAGCTCGTCCGCCACGGTCGGCACTTTGGCGAGCGCGGCGACTTGGAGATGTGCTGCGAAGAAGGCGTCGTCGTTGCCGTCACGGTCTGCGATGCGCTCGGCGTATCGGGCTGCGATGTCTTTGCCGAGGACTCGGCCGGCGGCGCGATATTCGGCGTCGACCGTGCGGTCGTCGGCGAGTTCGGTGAAGGTCGAGTCGACGATGAACGTCCGGTTTGCGATGGACGCGATGATGGTTTCTCCGTCGACGGTGCGAACATCTTGGCGTGCCTCGTCGACGATGTCGGCGTAGCGGGCCGCGAGACCGTCGAGCACCGCCAGCAGCTCGGTGTGGGCGAGCTTGGTGGCATTCGGCACAAGGCGGTCGTATGCGAGAGCCTGGGCCAGTCCCGAGAGCCGTGAGGTGGGTCGAGCGCCCTTCCGAGGGAGCGTCTCGGACGGGAGCTGATCGAACGCGTTCCAAACCTCTACCGGGATGGTGGCGTTGACGTGCATGTCGATCGGTCCCAGGAGCACTCGTCGACCGTCACCGCCGCCGGAGCCACCGCCGGCGTCGAGGTCGTCGTCATCGCCGTCGGAGGAGGCGACGCCGAGGAGCAGCTCGACGACCTTTCGGGCGGTGGACCGTTCGAAGAATGGGAGGATGCACTCCACCGAGTTGAGGCGATCGTCTCCGGGGATGCGTCGGGCCAGCGGTGTTCGCACCATCCGGCCGAGCAGCTGGGTGATGTGCGTGTCGTCCTGGGCTGGGCGGTAGGAGACGAGCACCTCGGCGCGCGGGCAGTCCCAGCCCGTCGAGATCGCGTCCTTCGCGAGCAGGACGCGGATGGCGGTGCGCTGTTGCACGTGCTCGGGGCTGATGTAGCCAATGACGCGACCACCGATGACCAGGTCGGTGTGCTCGCCGAAGACGTGTGCGATGTTCGCATCGCCGAGCTCCGGCCACTCGTCGGCGATCGCCTGGAGCGCATCGAGCAGCATCTGGTCGCTGGGGGTGTTGGGCACCTGCACCACCAGGAGGGGAATGACGGGATCCTCCATGGTCTCCTGTGCGCGGTGGTAGTCGGCCCAGTGCTGGGTGGATTCCTTCACTCTGCGTACGCCGCGGCGAAGCAGCACGGTGTCGAAGGTGCCGGTCTCTGCGGGGAAGTCGAGACGGATGTCGTCCTTGAGGAGTCCAGACTCCTGCACTCGGGCGGGGTCGACCACGACGTTTGGAAGCAGAGTTCGTCCGGACGAGTCGGCCATCGCCTGGTTGAACCGCTCGACCGTTGCGCTGATGCCGAGCACGACCGGTACCGGAGGGGCGCCAGCTTCGCCGTTGACGAGCTGACGAACGATCGTTGACTTCTCTGCCCGTTCATTGCGATTGGGGCGCTTCATCCCCCGGTGTGCCTCGTCGAGGATCACGTACAGCGTGAGGGCGGGATCTTCGATCGTGTTGCGCAGGACATCCCAGAAAGTGTTGGCCCGGCGGTCTGGAGCGATCAACATGTTCTCGGCGTCGGCGAGCGTGCCTCCGCGCACAAGGAGTGATCGGGCAGCAAGCTTCTGAGAATTGAGGAAGTAGACGTGCCCGGGTTCGAGGCGATCTCCGGCGAACGTGTTGCCGATCGCGACGAGTCGTGAGTACGGGATCTCCTCGGTAGCCTGCAGGATGCGATGACGGGTCTGCTCGTTCAGTGACGGGTCGCTGGTGAACCACAGCACCACGGCGCCCGGGTCGGGTGCGAAGTTGAAGTCGTCGTTGCCGGCGAACAGCGCTTCGATGACCGCGGCCGCCATGACGGTCTTGCCAGCACCGGTGACAGCAGACAGCGAGAACGCCGACAGCCGCGGCCGTGGCCGGTGATAGTCCTCGCGCGCGTCGATGAGATTGGCCAGCACGTCCGCTACCGCATCGGCCTGATAGTCCTTGAGGGTGAACTTCACCGGCTCTCTCCCCCGACGTTGATCGTGAAGTTGGTCAGATAGGACTCGTATAGCCGGACTGGCTCTATGTGCTCCGGGAGGCCTGCGCAGACCATCTGGAACGATCTGTCATCGTCGGTGACGATGTAGGCCACGCGTGCCGATGGCGCCGCGGCCAACTGCTCCTTGAACGCCCTCGAGGAGTCCACGTCGAACAGCACCCCGTACGTCTCGGCGATCGCGAAATCCTCTTCTTCGGCGTCAATACGCGGCCCACGAGCTCCCGCCCTCAGCCACAGAAGTGGAGCAATCGCCGAGAACGCTCTGTTGTGAGAAACCATCCGTGGTGACTCGTATGTGAGGGTGAACACCTCGAGGTTTTCGTCGAAGCCGTCGAGCATCGGAAACTCGTCGACGAACTTGTAGTCTCCCTTGATCGGCTCGCCTGCCGGCGTTCTTCCCAAGATCGCCGCCTCGAGTCGCGGCTTGGTGATGTAGTCGCAGATACCCCAGCGCTCCCATTCCTGATCGCCGGGCCGTAGACGGTCTGCACGCAGTCGCTTCTGCTCGTCAGCACTCACTTCGTTGTTGGTGATACTGATCGACTGTCGACGTCCGCCGTCCTGTCGATTCAGTCGCATCACTGCGTGCGCGGTCGTTCCGGAGCCAGCGAAGAAGTCGACTATCGTCGCGTCCGGGTTGTCAGCGACGAAGAATCTGAGCGCATCCTCGACCGCATAGAGCGCCTTGGGATAGGGGAACTTTCTGTCGGGGAGAAGTGCGGCCAGCAATCGCGACCCGCTGTTGCCGGCGTCATGAGATGAGATTCGCCACACATCGGTAGGCACGAATCGTGCCTCGTAGTCGGAGCTGTCGGTAATGACTGAGCCGTCGGCCCTACGTCCGAGCACCTTGAAGGTGCCTTCGGTGACCTTCTTGCGCTCCCCGAGCTTGAGGTAATAGGGAGTTGTTCGTTCGGCGTTCCACTTGCCCAACCGTGCATGACCTTGAGCTATCAGTTCTCGGAGAGCCGCGGGACTGATCTGCCAGCGGCCTTCCCGACCGTCCTGTCGGATGGGCCACACCGCTACGGCGCCCTCTGGGGCGGGTTGGGTTTGCCAGCCGTCTCCGTAGTACGGCTCGCCGACGGAATGAAAGATGGGTCCTTGTGGGGTGTCGACCACATTCACTGGATAGAACAGGTTGGGATGTGTCGTGCGGAAGGGTTGTGTTCCGGAGCGCATCAGCAGGTTCCATCGGATGTCGTTCTTGTTGCGTGTCACGACTGGGTTCCACTCGCTGCCCAGGGGCAAAGGTGAGGGAGCGGAGCTTCCGAACTGAACGAAATACAGGTACTCGGCGGATCGGTTGAAGGTTCCGCTCCGGGTGGATCCCGCACCATTGATTGACGACGTCACCATGGTGATTCGTGCTTCCGGAAATACCTGCTCGAGGAGCAGCCCGAGCCGCAAGTACTCCTTCTCATCGATGGTGACGATGAGGACAGAATTGTCTGGGTTTAGCAGCCGCTTGGCGACGTTCAGGCGGCGCTCGATGAAAGCTAGCCATTTCGAGTGGCGGTAGATGTCTTCGCCGTCGACGTAGTCGTTGTTGTACTTCCAGTCCTTGGCGCCGGTGTTGTAGGGCGGGTCGATGTAGATCACATCGACCCGTCCTGCGTGGGTGTACTGCAGCGTTTGCAGTGCGTGGAAGTTCTCGGCGTTGATGACGGTGTGGAACGGCTTGTCTCCGCCGCGCTCTACTCGCCCTGTTGACACAAGGCCCGGGTAGATGGGATCCCGGAACTCGGCGACGACGACGAGGTCGTCGATGTTCCGGGTCACGACCTCGAGCTCCACATCTGTCGGAGCAGGCGTGGAGTCTTCGATCGAGGCGACGAGCGTCGCCGTCTTGGTTGCTTCTTCGAGGGCGATGCTTCTCACCCTCCACAGACGATCGTCGACGGTGGAAGGTGCGTCGCCGCGGGCAGGCAAGAATCGCACCTTGTCGTTGACGCGAACAGGGCGGCCGGGCAGTTCGACCGTCTCTGGAGTGTGCCGCTCGAAGTTGAGACCGAACGCGCGGCGGCCGCTCAGTGCGGTGTACTCGCGTGTGAGGTCGGCTGCCAGCTGGGGGTTGAGTTGCTCGACGTGTTTGAGCAGCTGGGTGATTCGGGACACAACGGACAGCCTATTGATCCCGTTGCGACTCTCATCGCAAGCCTTGCCCTCGGCCGGGATTAGCGACTGGAGGAGGATGGCTGCTCGGTGGCCGCCTTCTCCCAGTATGCGTAGAGCGCCTGCTCCATCTCTCCTTTGAGCCTTGTCAGCTGCGCGAGCTGCGCTTGTTCTCGATCTGACAGCGAAGTGCTGCTCATCTTGGTGGTGAGCTCGGCGGAAGCATCCGTGACCAGTTGCACGCAGATGTTGGCGGCCGTGTTGAACCCGTCCTCGAATGCCTGATCGGTGTGTTCGGCTGCGACGCCTCGCACCCGAGTCAGAGCCTCCTGCCCGATGTTCTTGGCGAAGTCGATCAAGCCGGCCATGAATCCCCCTCTTCAATCCAACGACTATGTCGTGCGCTTGCGTTCAGGCTAGCGATTCATCCGCCGCCGCGAGCTGCGGGGAGCTTGAGGTCGAGGCGACCCGAGACGGCTGCCGCCGACCATTGTCGACGTCTCTCACCGGTGATACAGTTAGTAACTGTCAGAGATACTAACTAGTAGGGAGTGAGACTATGGCTGCAGCACTCGTTTCAGACGACACGATCGATCTGCTTGTTTCTGCCCTGATGATCCTGGGACTCAGCCCCGACCCGGCCAAGCCGATGCCGACCGGGTCGCAGTGCGTGACGCATGTCGCGGACGGAATCGGCCGCGAGCTCAGCGACGCGAACCTCGACGCGGTGAGCCTGGCGGAGGCCACGAACCCGCCCCGTTCGACATACCGATGGCAGCCGATCATGGAAGTCGCGCTGAGCTATCTCCTGCAGCCCACGGTGGCGCTGCAGGTCGAGGCGGCGCGCCGGCACTACGTCCGCAATTGCGCATCGCACCCCGGATGGGAGCAATCGCAGGCGCGACAGATCGTCGCCCGCTTGGGCGAGAGCCTCCGGAAGGGCCCGCTCCTGAGGTGGCCCCGCGAAAACCATGGCGACCTGCGCGGCATCCGGAAGTGCGAGCCGGCGTGGACACGAGAGATCGGCTTCGCCGGTCTGGAAGCGAAGGCTGACGCATGAGCGGGCAGCCACGGACTCCCGGTCGCCTTCCGGAGCACCTCCGCCACCGCTTGTCAGTGCAGTTATCTGTAGTCGCCGTTCTCGCCCTGGTCACTGGTGCAGGGCTCTTGGGGATCGTGGTGGCACCGATCCTCGACCGGATCATTTTGACAGGGCTGGCGGCGGGTTTGGTGTGGCTACTCATCGTCGCGGCAGTGGGGTTCTTCCGCGGAGACTGACATGACTAAGCAGACCGTGAGATGGACTCAGCAGGCTGAGGTGGTCGCCACCGTCGACATCAGCCTCGACGAGCTCGCCGTCTGGGCAGCAGAGAGCGCGCAGGTCCGCGCTTTGATGGGCGCCGAAGCGACCGCAGCTCACGTTAGCCGCGTGAGGTTGCTCCTGGAGTCGAACGCCCACGTACGCGACACCTTGGTCCGCCTGTGGGCGGTAAGCAAGGCGACGGAGAACGGCTGAGAGGTCCCGGATGTTGGGTCTCTCAGCCGTTCAACCGCATCAGGCGAGACGAGCAGCGAGCTCGTCGATCTTGTCTGGCCGGAATCCCGACCAGTGATCTTCGTCGGTGATGACGACGGGCGCCTGCAGATACCCAAGCGCCTTCACCTGCTCGAGCGCGTCAACGTCCTGCGAGAGGTCGTGAACTTCGTACTCGATCCCCTTCGCATCTAGCGCCCGATAGGTCGCGGTGCACTGCACGCACGCGGGCTTGGTGTAAACCGTGGTGGCCATGTGGTGTCCTCCTTCCTATTCTCGTTGCGCTGAGACTGCCAACCAGCTCAGACATCAGGTGGATGTCACTGAAGCGCGGTGATGACGATGCGGCGCGGCCTACGGGCCGGCAATGGCACGGCCAACGCGAATCGCGGCGTCCGCACCCACAGTGCGCGGCGGGGGTGCTCCCGAAGCGTGCGGGCCCACTCGTCCGCGGCCGCCTGCAGAGCAGGCAGCTCCCGCACAAATAGCACCGCGTTGTATATCCGGTAGGCGGACTCACCCAGCGCATCCCGTTCACCGGCCGACGCAGCGAAAGCACTCGCCACCAGCAGGTGCGCCTTCAACTGCCGTCCCGTCATCAGCCGCACTCTCATCCGTCGCCCCTCCCTGCGCATCCCAGATCTCACACTCGCTCGATGAGGATCGACCCATACTGTGCTCGCGTGACAAGGCTCCCGACCGTCTCGGTCCGCTCGAGCTCTTGAGCCGTAAGGATCGTGGAGGACGTTCCTTCGGACCCAGTGATGGTGACGGTGAACTGCATGGACGAGATCTCCCTGGTCAACCGGAGGCTGCGTTCGCGCGAGCAGCGCGGAGCACCTTCTGAATGTGTGCGTCGAATGCGCCGGCGACATCGCCAGCAGAGTTGGTCACCCGCCCGCGGGCGCCGCACCCACAGCCCCAGCGGCCGACGCCGCCTGGCACGTAGAAGTGCTCTATCGCTGGTGCGTGTTCGGTGCTCGTCATGAGGAGGATCCTGAGTATGAGGCGACCGCCGTCGCGTGCATCCGGATCGTTACGTCCTTCACTGCACAGGGATGCCGCCAGATTCGCCGGTCTACTAGCAAGACGGGGCGGGTTCCCGCGACGGATTCGGCAGCTTCGGCAAGGTCACGCGCCCAGACTCTGATGATCCCCGTCGACGGGTCAGCGAAGCCGAGAAGTTTCGGTAGGCAGCGGTGCGGCATCCCGGACCGAACGATGAGATCCGCGCCGATCAGGAGCGGCGGAAGCGGCACGATCGCCGTCTGCGGCGACTCGAGGTACACCGTGTACGCGGTCGGATGCGCTCGCATCATGAACCCCACTTCGAGCGACCCACGCGACTGAAGACGGTGAGCATGCCGGTGATGCCGACGACCGTGCCCACCGCGAGAGCTGCGGATGCCACAGCTGCCCCTGTCTGGGCGGCGAGCAAGGCGGGCGTCAAGCTGACGACCACCAGCACAGCCGCAACAACGATGCGAGCAATCATGAACTGTTGAAGCGTTCCGCCGACTCGCAGAAATCGAGTGGCCGCATCGGCGGCAGAGTGGCCGAGCAGCGCGGCGGCGAACAGGATGCCGACCAGCATGCCGAAGAGCGAAGACCACAGTGCAAGCGCGAACACGAGCACGGCTGTGACCACCTGCGCGAGGATCTCGGAGGCGAGCAGCAAAGCGGAGGGCGCGTCCCTAAGCGGCGGGCTAATCTCACTGGCCGCCGAAGAGAGTGTCCAAGCTCGGCGCTGAAGGAGTGTCCCGAGGATCTTGCTGCCTACCCCCGCCACGACCAGCCACGGCCAGGCAGAGCCGCCCGCAGAGAGATCAAACACGCCCGCAGCGACCACGGGCAGGAACGCCTGGCGCAGCCCCCATCCCGCGATGAAGATTCTGCGCAGAGGGCCTGGCTGGTTTGCCGGATGCGCGTTCACGACCAGAGTCATGGCTGCACCTCGCCACCAGCGCCGGCGGCGACGATGGGCCGAGCGAAACCCTCCGCGCCAAGACCGGGCCAGGCTGTCACGGAGTACTCACCGCGTTGGACGTCCTGGGACTGCGCCTCCAGCAGATCACGGATGCCGGCCGAATCGGAGCGGCGAGCCAGCCTGACCATGGCACGGGTGATCTCGATCGTCAGCTCAAGCTTCGCAAGAGGGTAGTACCGGCCATGCGCTCGGGCAGCCTCGTAGCACGTCAGCAGCTTCCGGGAGTTGTGGTTGGGACAGCCGCCCCGGCTCTTGCACCCGCCGATGTACCCCGCGGGCGTGCCATGGTCGACGCGTTCGATCATGTCGAGGGTGCGGCTCATCAGGCAGCCATCCTCTGGTCGGCCACGAGCTCGTCAGAAACGTGCTGCACCCGCAGGACGGTCCGCGACGTCACGCCGAGCAACTGAGCAGTCTCCTCGAGGCTGTAGCCGAGCTCGCGCGCGCGGTGGATGGCGAGGTGACGCTCTTCCCGCGTCATACGGACGCGCTCACCGTTGAGTGCCAGGGCGACGGCGACTTCGTCGATGACTGGCTCGGAGTCTTCGACGGCCGGCTCGTCGTCGTTGTCGATGTCGTCCCACGCCATTGCCGGTAGCCATCCCAGCCGCCGGGCGTAGTCGAGCGCTCCCGTGTAGACGGCGCGGTCGTATCGCGTCTCGTGGGGCGGTCTTACGTTCCACAGCTCCTCGAAGAGCGATGCCGCGGCCATGTGTAGCTCGACGGGGATCTCGCCATCAGTGGTGAGGATGCGTGCCATGCGCGACTGCGTGATCCCGAGGCGACGCGCCAGCCGCGTCTGCGCCCAGCCGAGCACTCCCAGAGCCTGGATGCGCCGCCGCATGCCCCGAGAGGACACCTTGACGTCAGGAGGCAGCGTGCTGAGGTCCGGCTGCACACCGGTGATCCGCTCGGCGGTGGTCCGGTGGATCCGCGCGGGCGGTGCCCCGCGTCCGGGACCGTCCTTGCGCTTGCTGCCGAACCAGATAGCGCGGATGGTGTCGGTGCTGACGCCGGCAGCCGCGGCGATCGCCGTGACGGTCATGCCGTGCTTGAGGAGGATCCCGATGTGCAGCTTGACGGGCGCCGTCGACGACATGCCGGAGTCGTACCTGCCGTAGGCGATCAGCTTCTTGCGCTCGTAGCACCGCTTGGTGTTCGCCGCGCAGCAGGGCGCGCAGCTGCATCGGTGGACGCGGTAGCAGGTCGGCGTGGCACCGTGCTTGTGGTCGGGCGGGCAAACCGCAGTGCGTTCCATCATCCATCCCTTCTCGACTAACTTACTTTTATAAATGTAAGCAGAGCATTGGCCGGTTGTGCAAGCGGAGAAGGAGCTCTCCTACCTACAAGGGGTGGACTACGACAGCGAAAGTGGACATATCCGGTTGCTGCTCATCGGCTGACGGCCGGCGTACGCGGTAATGCGACGCGTACGACTGGGCACTTCGGGCCCGAAAGTCAGTGGCGCCGACGGATCACACGTGGGTTGAATGCGACGGTTGCGCGTGTGGCGCGGACGTGCGGTCTCCTCGACCCCTCAGGGAGTGTGTACCGGCCGTAGGCGATGACGTGCCGCCCTATGAGAGCGTCTGCGTCGGTGATGTGGAGCCGGTTGAGGTTCTGCTTGTCGACGAGGATCGCAACCTGATCGGCGGCTCCGTTGAGCCGGATCATCAGCCCCTCCCACCTGGTGTGGGTGTAGCCGGCGACCCGTCCCCAGATGATGAGGTCGGTGTTGAGGCATGCCGCGATCGACGCGTCCCGGGCATGGACGATGACGCTGTCGGCCGCCACTGGGTCCTGGGCGCCAAGGACGAGCTCGAGGCCCGGAGGCATCGTGCCGGCGACCAGGTTGACCAGCATCGTGGAGAAGGATCGTTGATCGGCAATGTCGGTCTGATCTTGTGCCTGTTCGGTGCGGAAGCGGCGTGTCAGCTGCCCGGGTCGGTTCGGATCCGGACGACGACGACCATCCGGTCCTGCAGACGGCTCGGCGACACCGAGCCGCATCCGCCAGCGCGTCGGCCGTGGTCCCTGCTCGTACTGATGGCCGGCGTCGCCGCGGCGGTCTTTGGACCGGATGGAGCCCTCATCGCAGCCCTCGCCGTGGTGCGCTGCGAACGCGGCCGCCTTCTTCGTGCTGTGCAACGCGGTCGTCCAGACCTCGGCGCCGCACTCCTCACCGCCTGGAAGCCCACCGGGGCACCACAGGGTGGGAATCACCGCCTGGCCGCGCACTTGCTCGAGGGTGACGAGATCACCCGCGGCGTTCCTCGCGACGTCCACCGGCGCCTACTCCCCGGCGTCACCCTCGTCGACGTCGCGCGCGAGCTCGTCCGCGAAGGCGCGGGCGATGGTTTCCTCGTCCGGAAGCGCCTGCTGCGCATCCTCGGTGAGCTCGTATCGGCTCACAGCGACCGGCTGCGTCGTCGACGCGAGCGCATAGCGGACGACCGTGTCGTTCTTGCCGGCGACGAGCAGGATGCCGACGGTCGGCTGGTGCTTGTCATGGATTCGCAAGCGGTCGTCGACGACCGCGACGTAGAACCCGAGCTGGCCGGCGTCGCGAGGGTCGAACTTCGTGGTCTTGAGCTCGATGACGATGTAGCGAAGTTGCTCGACGTGAAAGAACAGCAGGTCGACGTAGAAGTCGTCGCCTTCGATGTCGAAGTGAACTTGGCGGCCGACGAACGCGAACCCGGGTCCAAGCTCTTGCATTGTGTCGAGGATCCGGTCGACCATGCGTTGCTCGAGTTCGCGTTCAGAGGCATCGCCGTCGACGGCGAGGAATTGCAGCGCGTACGGGTCTTTCGTGAGCTCCTGCGCCTGGTCTGAGTCGATCCGTTCGAGCGCGCCGGCGAAGTTCGTCGGCGCGGCCGCTTCTCGCTCGTGCAGCTTCGTGGTGATTTGATGTGCGAGGACCGGGCGGCTCCACCCGTGATGGGCGTCTTTCGCGGCGTACCAGTCCCGCTGCTGTTGGTCGTCGAGCTTGTCGAGCAGCTCGATGACATGACCCCACGGCAATTCGCCAACGGGTCGTTGGCGAATTGCATCGAGATCGGGCCATGCCTCGGCGAAGCGCCTCATGTACCGCAGATTGGCGGTCGAGAAGCCCTTCATCGTGGGGAACTCGGTGCGAAGATCTCTTGCGAGCCGGTCGAGAACGTTCGTGCCCCAGGCCTCCTGGGATCGCCGCGTGCGAATGGTCTGGCCGACGTGCCACCACAGCTGCAGCAACTCGTTGTTGGCTCTGCGCTGTACCCGCAGCCGGGCGGCGTGTACACGACCCTTGAGTTCCTCGAGAGTCGTCGCGTAGTCGCTCGGTTCCAGTTCGCTCACTTGCTCAGCCTCCCATTTCACATTGCCGACAGCGGCTCACCGCCGCGGTGACGGTGGCTTTCGGTAGTGGCCCTCGATTTCGCGGCCGTTGCGGGTGTGCGCCTGGACCCAGGTGTGACCGTCCCCTCCGGCTTCGGTAGACGATGCGATGGCAGCAGGAGATGCAGAGGGTGAATGGACGGCAGGTGCTTCCGAGATCTCGAGCGGGGGTGCAGCCCGTCGGAGGGCCCACTTTCGCGACCAACGTCCGTCGTCTCGCTTGCCGGAGTACTTCTCGACCAGCTCGGGAGCGGCCTCCGGTTTGTCGACGGCGTACCGCTGGAAGCTGACCACGTTCGAGTTCGCCTCGGCTACACGCTTGGCGATCCCGGAGCAGATCGACTGCTCATCGTTTTCGTACAGCTTGTCGATGAAGCCGGGAGGAACGGCTCGACCTCCGAGCTGCTCGGTCGCTGTGGCGTCGGGCTTGAGGCTCTCGATGTGTTCGCTGCGCCACCGGTACTCCGCCCGTGCTTTCGTGACGGGCTTCGGCCCGTCGACGACGATGATGTCGACGGCGTATCCGCGCTTGTGCAGCACCTCGAGCATCGCGAAGGCTTTGGGCTCGTTCGCGAGCGTCCCGTCGAGGATGATGTTCTCTCCGCGCAGGATCGCACGATCCCGCTCCTGCTTCATCAGCAAAGAGGACTCTTCGTGCACGAGGGAGGCGCGTTCTCGCGGGGTCAGAGCCTCCGTTCCCGGCGGAGCGAGCTCGCGGTCGATCGATCCGTCTCTGGCCGCTCGCAGGAGCAGCTGATCCTTGAAGTCGTCCGCGTTCAGATCCCGCCAGTCCTCGTCGGAGGAACCCATGTCAGCGATGAGCTTTTTCCGGGCGGAGGACTTGCCGGCGCCGGGTGGCCCGGCGAGAACGATCGCGCGACGCTCACGCTTCACATTGGGACGTTGGGCGCGGAACGTGTTGCGGATCTCTCGGTGCACGGCCTTCCGCTGAGTAGAGGGTTGAATGCCCTCCTCGAACCAGGTCGAGTTGTGAATCGTGGAACTTGCGGTGTCATCTGCGAGCGGACCACCTGGGGCGCCCAGCTGCTCGAGCAGCAGTCTGCGGCCCTCGAAGTCGATGTGATCAGGGAAGGCGGCCACCGTTGTGCTCCCTCACGGCATCCGCGATCTCGTCGTAGAGCTCGTCGTCGATGAAGTCGCAGGCCAGCGCCGAGCCGATCTCCTCGAACGAGCCGGGCGTCGTCATCACCGGGTCGTCGAACGGCGGCGCGATGCGCTCTCGTGGCGCGTATGGGTACACCGCCAGCACCTCGAGCAGCTGCGAACGCGAGATCTCGCCCTCGCTGTACTGCTGAGCGAGCTCGAGTGGGGTAGTAGTGGTCATCCTGATCACCTCCTCCACAACCATCATGTCCATGGCCCCATCATACGACAGGACGGGTTATATTCGATAAGGTTTCCGTTGCGGGACATCAGAACTCCCTTCCCCTACAAGGGGTGGAAGCCGGCAGCCTCGCTCGACAAACTCAGGTGACGATGCCGATCGCCGCCACCGCGATCGCAGCGATCGCGATCGCGGGACCATGCGCGTGAGCGCGGCGATCTCCACCTCGAGCGAGCCTGATCGCTCGTTCCGCACCGCTGAGAAGTACAGCCAGCGGCACGGCGTAAATCGCGAACCAGCCCGCGAAGATCCCTGCGAAGAGCGCCAGCCCTGCCGCGAACTTGGCGTCACCGAAACCGAACCAGCCCGCCATGCCCATCGCTACGTAGGCGGCGAACACCACGGCCGCTGCGATCACCGCACCGATGGCGATCCAGAGATCCATCTGCTGCACGCTCATCGCCGCCACCTGTACAGCTGCGGCGACGACGAGTGGACCAGTGAAGCGATTGGGCAGGAGACGGGTCCGCACGTCCACCGCGGCAATGGTTGCAGCGGCAGCTGCGAAGCAAGCCAGCGCGACCCAGGCGTAGATCTGGACGTTGAGGTATGCGATCGACGCGAGGATGAGCCCGCCCGCGGTCGCCGTCACGTAGACGCCCGCCGCTCGCCCTCTAGTCGAGGGAGCAGCCTCCACCACGGTCATCGGGTTCCCGCGAGCTTCGTCTGCGCAGCGTCGATAAGTCGTTGGGTCGCCTCGTCGAGCTCGTAGTCAGGATCGCCACCCCCGGGACGTGCGTAGAGTTCGTCGACGACACGGGAGAACTCTGTTGCGCTGCCTGCGCGCATGGCCGCCTCCAACTCGAGGCGCCATCCGGCTTCGTTGAGCGGATCGGCTGATTGGGCGATACGCGCCGCGAACCGCGCCTGATCGATCTCTCCATGGCGAAGTGCCCGGTGGGCGAGCTCGTCAGCGGCATCCAGCACCGCGGCGATCATCTGCTCCTCGAGCAACGAGCGCCACACCCACCATCCGCGACGATTGCGGGCCGGGGTCAAGGGCTGGCCGCGGACGAGACGGATAGCGGCAATGAGGTCCTCGTTCGGAGTGACCTTGAGGTCCGGTCCGATGAGCTCGCGGAAGTCATCCCAGTCACTCCGGATGGCCGGGTGGATCCGGAACCCGACGTCGTTACGACCCTCGGGGAGCAGCTTGTGCCCCTCAGGGTCGCTGCCGAGAGCGTTCCTCAGATGCTTGGCCAGCTGGCGCGCGTTGTTATTCGACGGCTCGTACTTATCCGGCCAGAACGCCTTCTGCAGCTGGGCACCGGGAACCTGGCCGTTGTGCAGCAGCAGGTAGGCCATCATCTCGACGCCACGGCCCGGGAGGCTGTCGGCATCTGCGACGTTGAGCACGTCGATCGTGCCGAGCAGTCGGACGTAGGGTGCGGGCCATTCCGGCGCCTGAACGGTCGCCGCAGGGTCCAGCCCCTCGGTGGCAGGCTCGACGCTGACGCTGGAGGTCGAATCGACGGCGGTAGCCGCATCTGGCTCGGGAAGGCTTGCCGCGTCGTCGACGTCGGAAGATGCCGACCCGGATGCGGGTTCCTCGCTGGAGAGGTCGGGTTCTACAGCGGTCTCGTCGACCGAGCCGACCGCGACCTCCTCGGCAGGAGTGTTCACGGTGGGTATCTCGGCGACAGGGGTCTCTGTCTCCTCGGCGAGCTCGCCAGCGGTCTCCGTGGCTTCGGGAGCGGCCGTCTGCTCTTCCAAGGGAGGCCGCTCGTCGATGTGATTCTCGATGGGAAGGTCAGCCGGGATCGACTCGCGTGTCGTGGTGTCGAAGAGGTTCTGGATGAGTTCCAGCTCTTCACCCGCCAGGATCTGCGGGTGGAAGGGCAGCGGCGGCAGCTGGCCGCCGGACCGGTACTCGGCCGTGGTTCGGTCCGTGATGACGACGGTCGAGCCGGCGGCGATGGCGTCGCCGCTGGCGACCGTCGCGATGCCGAGGCGGGGCATGCGTGCTACCAGTTCGGCGAGCTCGGCGCGGAGATGCTCTGCTGGCTCTTCGCCGAGGATGACGATGTGCGGTGCCCACGACTCCATCTCCGTGGCGCGGACCCGGGCTTGGTGTACGTCGTCGACGCCGTAGCTGTCGAGGGCGGCGCGGCGGTCGTCCATGTCAGCGCGAAGGTTGCGGAGCAATGCCGGTACGTCGTCGACGTGTTGGATGCGGAATGTGCCGATCTCGTGCGCGAGTCCGTGTGGCATCCCCACCAGGGTTACCTGGATCTGATCGGACCACGGATTGACGGCGAGCTCGACGGCGATCGCTGTGAGCACTCCACGTGCGGTCTCCGCGTCACCGACGACGTTGAGAGAGCCGATCTGTTCCAGGTCGAGAAGGAGGACCCCTCCGGCGTCGTCGGTGCCGATTGTCGTCAGGGCCGGGTATGGGGAGACGGTCGGTCGAGTCGGCGGTGTTGCTCGTCCCGGGCGGACCACCCAGGCCGTGCGGTCGGGGTGGGCAGGTTCGAACGGCTCGGGGAGGTCGGCCGGTTGTGTCAGGTAGACGGCGATCTCATCATCAGCGAGGCGAACTGCGAGCAGCTCCGGCAGAACCGATCCCGTGTTCTCCGCCCATTCCTGGAGCCCGCGCAGCGCGTTGTCGATGTCCTCGACGCCGATCGGGTTCTCAACCAGTCGCATTTCCAGCTCGAGGTCGGCCGCGGCCTGCTCGGGCATCGCGATACGCTCGCCGGCCGCGCGCTGCCGGCGCTGCCGTAGTCGCCTCGTCCCAATCGCGGCGAGTAGACCCGCCAGAAGCAGCCCGACAGCGCCGCCAGCGGTCGCGAGCGGGATCAAGGACTCCGCGTCATCTGCCTCGTTGACGTCGGTGTTGGACGTGGAGGCTTCCTCAGTGGACGCCGAGGTGTCACTCGCCGAGGAGTCTGACTGACTACCTGCTCCTGCTCCCGCTCCTGCTCCCGCACCGCCGGCGCCGCCGGCAGAATCCGCGCCAGCTCCGCCTGCATCTGCCCCCGTGTCCGTGCCCTCATCGAGTGAATCAGAGCTCGTAGAGTCATCTGTGCCCGACGGGGGAAGCTCGGGTGCCGGCGACGGCGGAGCCTGCTCGACCTGGACATTAGGGACTGCGAGCGTCCATCCCGTGATGATCAGATCCGGGTCGCTGAGGGCGCGACCATCCGACTGCACCACTCCCCTATTCGCCTCGAAGATCTCCGGGTAGCGCCGACCGTCGCCGTAGTAGTTCTCCGCGAGATCCCACAGCGTGTCGCCGCGGACAACTGCGTGGGACACCGTCGTGTACACGAAGGCCGGCGCTGGCGATTCCGCCGCAATCGGTGCGGCCGTCTCGGGAGTTGTCGTTGCAACTGATGGAGCTGGGCTGCTCTGCGCGGGCGCCGTAGCAACCGTGGAGACAGAAACGGACTGAGAGAAGTCCGCCGCGGCCGCCGGAGTAGTGGTACCAATCGCTCCAAAGCCGGTGAGCATGACCGCGACCGCAGCGACCAGCGAGGCAGCCACCCGCTGCTGGCCTCGGAACACTCCCACCCTCTTGCGAGTCGGACGTCCCGCGATGCCTGCGAAGATCTCGACCAGCAGAGGACCGGCGAACGCAGCCCACGCGATCCAACAAAGCAGCGGAAGGACCTTCGTCGTGGTGATGACCCACCCGTAATCGGGGGTGAGGGTGAAGATCGCCTGCCACTGTTCAGGTGAGGGCAGCGGGTTCCCGGCGATGGTCACCAGCGCAATCGGTACACCGACGAGCAGCGCACCGATGACGATCAGAGAGCCCAAGCCTCGCAGCAGTTTGATCACGCTATTGCCCTTCCGATCAGCCAGGCTGTTCAGTCACCGTAGTTGGCGGTGTTGACAGACTGGAGCTCGCCCACCCGAACCTGCGCGCTCGAGGTGGTCGTGGGCATCGCGATCGTGCCGTTCTCCCCGCCACCGTTCCACTGCACGACCCAGGTAGTCGACGCCGAAACGGTGAACGTGCCGGAGCCGGATGTTCGCTGATACCGGAACCCGCAGGTCGGGGAGTCGACTGCCAGCTGATCGGCCATGGCCGCTGCGTTGAACGGCGTGCCGACACCGCAGTTGACCGTCTGCCCGTCGCCCGACGACCAGGTCAGAGATTGCACCTGCGCGGTCGCGGTAACGGTGACGCCGCCATAGGTCGCCGTCCGGGTGAGAGGCCCCCACGTGCTCTCTGAGGTGCTGTCGACCCACAGCCAGACCGGGATGCCGACCCACGTGCGCCGATACGCCGCGGTGCCGGCAGGGTCGTCGGTGTGGACCTTGCTCTCCGGAGCCATCCCGATCGTGATCGGCTGGAGCACGAACGTGCGCACGAGCATGCCGGCCGCCTGCGCCGGCGTATAGCGAGTGATGCCCGGAGGAGGAGCGTCCAGCCAGGTCGAGATGCCGTAGCACGCCAGGACCGTGCCGCAGAAGGACGCATTTGGCACGTGTGGGTCGCAGCTGTAATAGGCGCCGACGTTCCTACTCTTTCCGTTCGGTGCAGGACGCTGAGGATCGTCGATCGACCAATAGCACTGGCGTTCGTTCGACCAATAGCCATCCCCCGATGAGCATGGAAGTTCCTTCGTCTGCAGCTCCGGCTCTTCAGAGCCGGGTACTCCGTCCCAGATGCACGACGTCGGCCCGGGAGTAAAATCAGCGGGAGCGGTTCCTCCGCCTCCGCCAGGAGTGCCTGGGGTGCCCGGCTGTCCGACCTCAACGTCACAGACCCACTCGCCAACGTCGTTGTACCTGCAATCATTGGCCGCGGCAGGTGATGAGGTCATGACCAGTATGGTCAGAACGACGCCTACAACCGCCAGTAGCCCGGCCGCTGTGCGCGATCTACGAGCGGCTCTCAACATGTCGGAGCCCCGTCTTGGTCACGCAGCGAGACGTTCTCCTGGATCAGCCAAACTTGAGCTGTCTGCTCATAGATGAGCGTGTACTGATTCGGGAAAGATCCCCTCGGGATCTCGGGCGCCACCTGCCCCTCTGGCACCTCAAATGTCCAACTGGTGTTGTCTGCACAGCCATAGATAATGGCCGCCCCAAACTCGAACTTCTCGCCAGTTGCCGCGTTCGTCGACTGCGATGCATACGACATGGCGTCGTTGGTTTTCCAGGTTGTGGGCGACCCGGTCTGCCGAAGGCCGATCTCGATGTTGTGAGCTACGGTGTCACGAATGACTTTCGCCTGAGGCGACCCCTGCACTAGGAACCCGTCTAGATACGACTCACCGAGGTCAGGATTCTGCGCTAGAGCGAACGACGCGGCGAGATACTGCTGAATCGTGTTGCTGGCGCCGGTGATCGCTTCCTGCTGCGTAGTGGGTGCAGACACCGGGCTCTGAGTAGGCGCTGCTTCTGGGGTGGGGGTGGGAGTGCTTGTCGCCGTGGGCGAGGCTGTGGGGGATGTCGTGGGGTCGGTCGGCGCGGTGGGGGTGCACGCGGCCATCGCGAGGGCGGCGGCGACCATGAGGGTGATCGCGGCGGTCTTCCGGGTGGTCTTCATGCGTTGTTCCTAGTCGTCGATGAGTACTGCGGATCCGGTTGCTTGAACAGGCAGTGGGCCGAGGCCGATTGAGCCGAGGATACGTGGCGTGTAGGTCATGTCGACGGTGACGAAGACCTCGTTGCCGTTGACGGTGACGGTGCCTGTGGCACCTGCTGCGGTGATGTAGTTTTCGGCGGCGTTGACCGCGGCGGGGATGGAGAGGTTGAATGCGTCGCCGTTGACGGAGTTGCCGGTGGCGGCGTTGGTTCCGGCTCTGGCTGCCGATTGGGCGACGGTGAGCGCCTGCTGGAAGGTCTGTGTCTTGCCCTGACCGTCTACGACGATGCCGGCGATGATGATGAGGGCGACGAAGAATCCGAGCCACATGGGGATGTACTTCATGGTCTGGTCACCTCTCTCTGTACGGGTCTACGGGGCTGCTGGCGGTCTTGGTGATCGTGATTGATCCCGGCATACCTGGGAATGAGATGTCGGCTGTCGCGATCGTGCATGCGACGGTCGCTGTTACGGTTCCTGTCTGGCCGATGCCGGTGCTGAGGCCGTTGCCTCCGATCTCGATGTCGAGGTCGATGCAGGTGACGTTGCTCCCGAGTGCAGCTGCGGCCGCGGCTTGGGCGTGGGGAACGGCTTCTTCGACGGTGCGGGAGATGGATGCGTCTCGTGCGGCGGCGTACGCGGCTGCTTGCACGGTGTTGGCGGCTGCGCCGCCGCGGCCGGCGTAGACGATTAGTCCGATGAGGGTGAGCGCGGAGAGGGCGAGGATGGTCCAGCCGGGGAGGTCATCGAGATCTCCGGCTTCGCTGCGGATGATCCGCCGGATCGTCTTCATGGTGCCGGCACCCATCTCTCGACGGGCCCCGTGTGGCTGCGCGTGATGGTTGGGAAAGTCACACCGGGGATGAGGGATACCGGCTGCCCGGTCACCGTCACGGTCACAGTGTCGGCCGTACGGTTCACCGCGACCTGCGGGTTGATGAGCAGCCCGGTGCCATCGAGCAGCTGGTCTGCCGTAGCGATGCCGGCGGTTCCGTCGGACTCGTAGGCGCGCGCGACCGTGTAGCCGGCTTGAGCTGCGGTGTTGGCGGCATCGGTGCCGAGGTACCAGGTCGCAGCCTGCAGGCCCAAGAACAGCAGAATCAGGCTGGCGGGGACGAGGATCGCCGTCGAGGCGTATCCCTCCTCCCCCGCCAGCCTTCTTCTGGTGGTCTGGAGCCATGTGCGCATGCGTGAATCAGAACCCGTTGAGGCGGTCCTGGATGTACCCCTGACCCCAGGTGAAGATGAAGGTCGCGATGGCGATCGCCGCGGCGCCGCCGACGGTGATCCAGATCGCCTTCCAGGCGGCGTCGTCCAGGCCGGACTCGGGCTGCTCGGTGAGGCGGTCGACGCCTTCGCGTACCCGTGCCTGCGTGGTGATGACTGCCTGGTTGACCTTGTCCGAGACCTTGGTGGCCTTGTCTGTGATGGTGCTCATGATGTGGGTTTCCTTTCGGTGGTGGGTGGTGCAGGTGGTTCAGATGCTGGCGAGTTGAAGTACGGACGGGACGATCATCAGGGCGAGGATCGGGATGATGGTGCAGTAGACGGGGATGTCCATCTTGCTGGTGACCCTCTCGGCAGCATCCTTGTCGGATGCTGCGACTTGTGCCCGGAGCATGTCGCAGGCCGAGAGGAGCTGCTCACGCAGTCCGACGCGAGCTTCGGACAGGCGCATAGTGCGCGCCATGTCGACGAGCGCGGGGACGCCGACGGTGACTCCGAGCCGCTCGAGAGCGTCCCACTTGCTGGTGCGGGTGAGTTCGGCTGCTTGGTACTCGCGGCGGATCCGACGAAACACCCAGGAGTCGGAGACGGATGCGGCGGAGGTGAGAGCTGCGTCCGCCGTGGTGTTCCCGAGGAGTGCGACGGCGACCAGCTGCAGGTAGACGGTCACGAACCTGGTGAACTCGCGTCGCGCCTCCTTCGTCTTGGAGCGCACATTGGAGTCCGGGATGATCCAGAAGATGAAGGCGAGGATCGGGGCGAACAGGACGGGGAGCGGGAAGCTCAGGCCGCCCAGTTGCAGGATGGCAGCGAATCCGAGCGGGATGGCGAAGCCGATCGCCGCCATCTTGAGCTTGTCCGCGTAGAACTGAGCAACGGGGATCTCGAGCAGGTCGAGCTCGGCGGTGGGCGCGGAGAAGAAGGGGATGCTGGGAGCGCGGCGGGAGACCCAGGCGCCAGCTTTGTCCCAGCCGGCGAGGTTTTTGACGGGCGTTGCGCTGGGGATCGAGACTTCGCCCAGGCGGGTGAGCGCGTCGCCGGCACGGATGGTGCGCGGAGCGTAGGTGAGCATCAGGACGGCCAGGCCGGCGCCGGCGATGAGCCCGGGGATGATGGCCAGGAGCACGGGGTTCATCGCTCGACCTCCAGCGGGGTTTTGCTGAGCACGATGCGGGATTCTGGACGGAAGCGGGTCTGGGATTTCGCCCAGGCGAGGATCCCGGTGAACACGCCGATGATGACCAGAAGTGCGACCTGACCGACGGGGGTTCGGTAGAACGCGATCGTCGGCGTGCCGGAGAACACAACGAGTCCGACGAGCACCAGGGCGACGATGCCGGTCATCACTTGCATGGTGCGGCGCGGCTTCTCCCTCTCGTTGAAGATCTCCATCCGCTGCTTGGCCTGAATCGCGAGGGTGTCGGCGACGGCGGAGAGCGCTCGGGCGAGTCCGCCGGCGTTGAACTGGGCGGCCTGGATCAGATAGACGGTGACCTCGTCGACGTAGGCGCTGTCGAGCTCGTCGGCGAAGGCCTTGAATGCTTCGGCGGCTGTCCAGGAGGTAGACATGCGCGCGTGGAGCCGGTCGACAGCGCCGCGCAGCAGCGGTGGGGTGGCGCCGCGGGTGATGCCGATTACCT
Organism: Microbacterium sp. NPDC055910; assembly: GCF_042271185.1. Lineage (NCBI taxonomy): Bacteria > Bacillati > Actinomycetota > Actinomycetes > Micrococcales > Microbacteriaceae > Microbacterium > Microbacterium sp. NPDC055910. The sequence goes on along the minus strand of NZ_JBHJZS010000007.1, from coordinate 34,107 downwards.
CGCGGAGGGTGTACCTGCCGGTGTCGGCAGTAGACGCGAGCGATCGCGCCCACGCCTCGAGGGCGATGATGAGCTGCTGCTCGCGGGTGTCCTGTTTGCCCAGGAGCAGCGGGAGCCCGACGATCGCGGCGGGGACGATGATGATCAGAAGCGGGAGTGCGGTGATGAGTGCTGCGAGCAGGCCGACGACAAGACCGATGATGAGGCGCAGTCGTGTTGCTCGGCTTACTCGCCGCCAACGCTGGACGAGCGTGGCCTGCGTCTTGACGTGCTTCTGCGGCTTGGGCGGTGCGGGCCGGAAGTAGGCGACGATCATGACGAGGCCGGCCAGGAGGATGGCGCCGGCGATTGCTGCGGGCAGGATCATCGCGCCTCCCAGGGGATTCCGCTGGTGCGGCTTGCCCGCTCGAGCATCGGGCGCAGCTTGTCTTCGGTGGGGCGCTCGGGTTCGGTGTAGATGCCCTTGTCCCAGTCCCACTGGAAGAGCTTGGCGGCCATGGGTTCGAGCCGGTCGTTCGGTCGGACTTCGGCGATTTCGGAGACGATGCGGGTGCGGGTTCCGTCGCTGTTCTCGACGAAGTCGAGGTAGATGATGATGTCGATGCTGCGGAGGATCTGGCGCAGGGGCACGGAGTCGGTTGCCAGACCGTATTCGCTCATGAGCATGTCGGCGAAGCGGTGGATTGCGTCGTCGGCGCTGCGGGCGTGGATCGTGGAGATCGAGCCGCGGCCTGCCTGCATGGCCTTCATCGCCCATCCGGACTCTGGGCCGCGCATCTCGCCGTAGAGGATTCGCTGCGCGGACGAGCGTAGCGACTCGTAGAAGGCGTCGCTCAGGCTGTAGGACGCAGTCACGTCCGTCCCCGAGAACATGGCCGGCATGTACTGCAGGTCCTGCACCTGGGCGTGCCTGGCGCCCTTATTGAGGTAGAGCTCGCGCTCCGTTTCGATGGTGACGATCTTCTCGTCCCACGGCACGGTCGCCATCCATGCCCGCAGGAACGTCGTCTTTCCGGTACCGGGGAATCCGGCGATCAGTGCCGAGCAATTCGCGCGTGAGGCGAGGGTGAGGAAGGTCTTCATCTTGTCGGTGATGGTGCCGATGTTGACCATGTCGTCGAGGTCGACGTCCACGAGGTTGTGCTTGCGGATGGTGAGGTTGGGCACGCTCGTGATCGGCACGCCGGTAGCCGAAAGGCGTGCACCGCCGATATCTAGGTCGAGGTGGCCGCCGGGCCGGGAGAAGGAGCGGCCGCGCCAGGATGCGATGTCGGAGATCATCTGCTCGAGGTCGCCGGCGTGTTCGGTGAGCGGTGGCCGTTGCTCCCGACGACCGCTCGCCTTGGTGACCATGACGTTGTCGTGGCCGACGACGCTGACGTCTTCCACATCGGGTTCACGCAGGTACTGCTGCAGCCTTCCGTAGCGGAATGCGTTGTCGAACACGGCTTGCACGTGCTGCGCGCGCTTTCGTGGGGACCACTCGTTGTCGCTTCCCAGGTTGACCACGCGCCACTCGGCGTGCCGGGTGACCAGTCGGGTGATTTCCGAGAGGGACTGCTCCTCGAACGGGGTCTCGGGACCGGCCGATGCGATGGCCACATCGAACTCGGCGCGTGTGCGTCCGGCGCCGTCCTCATTGAGGGTGAGCTGCTTGGTGAGCGTGTCGACGGCGTTCCAGTCGACGTCGTCAAGAAGTGCCTCGACGACGGTCACCGGCGCGACAGCGGGGTTACGTCGGGTCGCCGGTGCCGGCGAGGCAGGAGCAGGCATCTGGTAGTTGTCGGGAAGCACTGCCGCGGTGGGTGCGGCGACGGTGGGTCGCTCATCTTCGGCGACCCGGTGCAGGTGCGCGCGGCCGGTTGCCGCGGCGAACAGGTGCGGGTTCTCGGCCGCGGTGTTGCCGCTGGTGCGCGAGGTGACGTCTGGGGCGCTTGAGAGCAGGTCGCCAAGGAAAGGGCGAGTGCTGATCTGGACCTCGGGAATGGATTCGTCGCTCATGTCAGCTGGCGCTCCGATCGAGATCGCTGTAACCGATGATGCTGCCCAGGGAGGTGATCACGCTGCGGATCCGCTGGCGGTAGCTGTTCCGACTGGGTTTGATGTCCGGGCGCCCGACGGAGAACGTGGCCGCACCTTGCGGGTCGAAGGGCAGCACACCGAGTACCGGCAGCACGTTGGTGGTGAAGTCCGAGGCGGGCAGCTGCTCGGCGACCGCTTCGGTGAGCAGTACGAGGAACTTCTCGTCGTCGACCACACCGATCCGCTGGGCGAGGTCGGGGATCTCGAGGCGGCGGTACACGCGGTTCAGGTCGACCATGGTCGAGTGCGCGCAGATGAGGACCCGGTCGGCAGTGTCGATCAGTGGGAGGCGAACGTCGTCACGGCCGAGTCTGCCGAGATCGAGAATGACGTCGATGCCCGCTTCGGAGAGCGACCGCAGCAGCTCGGGCAGTCTGGCCCACAGTCCGCTGACGCCGTCAGCGATGCTCAGGTGGAAGAAGCCGGGGACGACCCACATCTTGTGTTGTGGAGGAAGTGCGGGGATCGGTGCCGCCTTGATGGGCGGCAGTTCGTGGACAGCGATCGCGAGGTAGCGGTCCGGGTCGAGGAGATCTTCGGGGGTGAGGATGCCACGGCTGTAGGCGAGTTGAACTTTCTCGATCCCACCGAGTTCGGGGAGCAGGTTGGACCGGAAGAAGCCGGGCATCGCGCTGGTGACCGCATTGGTGTCGGCTTCGATCACTACAACGGGTCGCGGCCAGTGCACGCCAAGAGCAAGAGCGGCCGTGCTCACACCGGGGGATCCGCTGATGCTGGTCAGGGCGATAACTGCCACGGTCAGTTCCCCGGGGCGAGGTAGATGGCGACGCCGCCAGCCGCGGCGAGGCTGGTCACGTTCGCGGCCGAGCGTGCGTCGACGTAGACGTCGACGACGACGGTGCCGGTGGTGTTCGCGGAGGTTCTCACTTGGGAGACGGTGGCCTGAACTGTGGTGGACGGATCGACCGTGGTCGGTAGTCCGGTGGCGGATTGGGTCGCGACGGGCACGATGACGATCTCATCGCCTCCGACCAGGGCTTGCGCGGGCAGCTGGCTGCTCTTGAGCTCGAGGCCGACGAGCGCCTGTCCGGAGGGGACGGGGAGGGTGGTTGTGAGGTCGCTCTCTGTGATCATCCCGCCGACGGCGATGTTGCCGGTGGCGATCTTGCCGATGACGTCGTTTGCTCGAGTGACGGGGATGGCCTGTGTGGTCTGCCCTGCGGCCAAGGCGATTGTGGTGAGGTCGTCGCGTTCGATCGTGTCGCCGCGGGCGATGGTGCTGGCGGCGACGAAGACCTGCTCGGTGTTGCTGGCCGTCGTGTACACGAAGGCGCCTCCGATGGCACCGAGAAGGATCAGCACGATGGCAGCGGCGAGCCAGATGCCAGAGCGTCGTGTGCGGACTGGTGGCACGGCCGCAGTGTCGGCGGAGCTCTGACCGCGGGAGCGGGACTTGTCCGCCTTCTTCTCAGCCGGAGCGGTGTCGGTTGCTGTGCTCACCGTCGTCCTTTCGTTTAGGTCGTCCTCTACCCACAAGGGGCGGGAGCGGGAACCGAGAGTCGACATATTGGCTGTGCCGAGCTCGCGCCCGCTGCCCCCCAGGAGCGAATTGCAGACAGCCTAACCCCGCCTTCGATCCCATCGAAAGCCGCTTGGCTTGAGGTGGGGAAAGCTATGTCGACCGAGAACAACAATCTGTCCCCCGAACGGGGGACAAGTCTGTTGTGAGCTTCTCGGGGTCGCCGGCAGGAGGGTGTGGCAGCAGAACCACGACGCACCGAGCACGCGGGTTCCTGTGACGCGCCCGCGGGTCGATCAGCTGCCAGTGATCAACGCGGTCATGATCTGGAGGCGTTGATCCACAGCTTCCCGGTTCACCCGCCAGATCAGGCGGTTGAATCCGGATGCCTTCCCGACGCGGGTCGGATCCATCTCGGGGATGAGGATGCCGGCGTCGACGAGGGGCTTGATGTGGAAGGTGAGAGTGCTGCGCGCGATGCCAAGCTGGTCCATGAGTTGGTCTGCGGTGACCTGACCGTCTCGATATGCGATGCGGATGATTCCGACCCGAGAGGACGATAGTCCAATCGTCTTGACCAGATCAGCGAGAAGGTCGGGGGAGTCTTCGGGCATGCTGGCCATTGTGCCAGCGGGGTGACGCTGCACTGCAGCTGCCGTGAGGGGATCACGCGTAAAAGTACGCGAAGTCCTCCGGGGTGGGGAGCGGTCGATCGGGGTAGAAGATGACGTTGTCGAGGTCTTCACTCATCGCTTCGTACTCGTCGGCGAATCGTTCGGGATTGTCGATCATGGAGGCGGGTGCGGAGGCGTACGTGAACGCGAGCTCCCAACGGCTCTCGTGCAGCGAGCTCATGGTCACAGTCCTTCCTGGACGGCGGTGGCGATGCGGGCGCGGATCCGGTCGGCGCGCTTGCGGAGGCAGGCTGTGGACAGCCCCAGCTCGCTGGCGATGTCGGCGTGCTTCTCATCGCTAAGGGCGGTGCGTGAGAGAAGCGCGAGCTCGTCCGTGGTGACGAGCTTGATGTCGAGGGCCCAGGTGAACAGGTTGGCGAGCTGCTCCTCCGGAGTGCGCTCCGGCTCCTGCCAAGCGCCGGCTTCGATCTCCAGAACGTCCGCGGCCATCGGTGCCGTCTTGTCGGCGATGAGCCGGTCGTTGGCGGTCTTCTCCGGGGCGAGGATGCCCAGCATGTTCATGGTCAGATTGGCCATCACTCGCGCGTGCAGGTGCAGCTTGTACTTCTGGATGGACTCCCATGCGGCGCCGATGGCGTAGCCGACGCGGTCGTGGCGATCGAAGTCGTCCAGTGATCGCACTCGGTGGGCCATGCGCTGCGCTGCGGGAATCAGAGACTGCAGGACGACGCGTTCAGCGGTGCGGTCCCCTTGGTGGGCCAGGGTGACGAGCTCGTAGAGCAGCGCGTCTTGGGCGGCACCTTTGGTGGTGCGGATCTGCTCGAGCAGGGCGCCGGCGGTGTGGAACCCGAGGCTGCCGAACTCGTACTCCTTCGCGGCGATCTGTGTGGTCCATTCGCTGTTGAGGCGGGTCATCAGCGGCGCCGGCCGCGTGCTGGTGATCGACATGGGGACTCCCGGGTTGACGGATGTGGTCCCACACGACGGTCCTCACGCGGCGTGTACCCCTGCGTGTATCCGGGGTGGTTGCGGCAGCGAGATCTCTGCGTGACTGCTGGTGCTGTTCCGCGTGTTTGCAGCGATCGCGGGCGTGTATCCCCGGCCGCAGAAAAAGTTCAGCGAGTTTGTCCACTTCGCCTCGCAGCGCCCACCCCTTGTAGGTGAGGGAGCCGTGACGCTCCCGCCGTAAACGACGAGGAGAGCGAGAGATGAGCTCAAGCGAGGGCCAGGACGATGCGGTCATCGGCGCCGAACTGCTGACACAGCTCGGGGAGAACGCGACCGTACTGGGCGTCTACGACGAGGGGCAGGACATCGCCCTGGACCTTCACGAGGGGCTCTTCTCGCCCACCACACACCAGCGGGCGTTGGCGTTCCTCAACTCGGACCGCTACCGCGACGCCGCGTCGAAGTTCCGCCGTCTGACCGGCTCTCCCGATACGGCTGAGGAGGCCTCATGAAAAAGCTTCGCAAGACTGCGGCGGCGTCCGCCGGCCCGGACGCCGCCGCTCCGATCGCCCAGACGACGGTCGAAGGTTCCAGTTGGTCGTACGGGAGGAGCCTGGGTCAGAAGGCCGTCACGGGTCTGCTGTACCTCGGCATCGCCTGCGGTGTGCTCGCGCTCGGAATGCAGCTGCTGCTGCCTCCCGCCAAACCTGCCGCAGCCGTCTCGACCGCCGAGGGCGGGCTGACGGTAGCCCAGCAGCAAGCCGGCGCCTACGCGACGGGCTTCGTCGGCGCCTGGCTCAGCGCGACACGACAGCAGCCCGGCACCCTCCTGGACTACATCGACGAGTCGACCACGTCGATGCTCAGTGAATCAGCGTGGGTCTACCGAGACCTCGGCGTCGTGTCCATCGACCCCGTCGACGAGACCGGCGTGGTCAGCGTGGTGGTGGCGGCCAATGTCGAGGAGTACGACATGACCTCCGACGACGGCCTGACGTTCTGGCCGCGCCGCTACTTCTCCGTTCCCGTTCGCATCGCCGACGCCGGCTTGGCCGTGGTGGCACTACCCACCCCGGTCGCCGCACCGCTCCGCGATTCCGCGAACGTGCAGATGCCGTACACCAAGACCGTTTCCCCCAACACGCCCGCCCGCGCGACGGTCGAAGCATTCCTGGCGGCCTACCTCGCCGGTTCCGGGGACATCACCCGAGTCATCTCCCCCGGTTCCACGATCAACGCCGTCCTTCCCGCCCCATACCAGGAGCTCAAAGTCACCGACGTCCGCAGCGACAAAGAGGCGTCCGAAACGCCCGCCGGCGGCGACGTCGTGCACGTGTTCGCGACCGCGGATGTGACCAGCGCCTCCGGTCAGCGGCTGACCACGACCTACGCACTCACGCTCACCGCGCGTGATGGCCGATGGGAGACGACAACCGTCGATCTCGCACCACAGGAGCGCTCCACCGGAGCAACCTCCAGCAAATCCACACCCACCCCGACCCCCTCGCGCTGAGCGGGTCTCCTGAAAGGAACAGCACTCATGGAATCTCTCTCCGACTGGCTCATCGGTCTCTTCGCATCGTGGACCACCGTCGCGCAGGTCGCTGTCGTCTTCCTCGCGATCGTCGTCGTCATCGGCGTCGCGATCATGACCAACCTCAAGTGGGGCAAGATCATCGTCACCGGCCTCGCGGCCGCGGTGGTCGTGATGCTCGTCAACGGCGGCATCCAGCTCTTCTCCGACCGCCTCAACACTGAGGTCAACGCCGCCCCGGCCATTCAGCTCACCTCCGACGAGGTGGGGGTCTGGGCGCTTCCGGAGCTCGCCGAACCGGCGGTGTAACCCGTGCCCCAGGAGACCGCCCGCTTCTACACGAAGTCCCGCCGATTCCCCAAGATGATCGGCCGGATGAACGACGGCTCGCGCATTCCCGGCGGCCCGTACACGCTCACCCAGGTAGGGGTGGGCGGTGCTGTGCTGCTGGCGATGTTCGCCACTCGCGGTCTGCTGTGGAGCACGGGCGAGATCCTCCTCGACATCCTGATGACAGCCGTTCTCGCGTTCGCTGTCACCTGGTTGGTGGGCCGGCTGCCGATGACCAGGCGCAATCTGCTGTTCGCGTTCCTGGACGCCGCGGCCGCGATGTTCAAGCCATTCGGGGGGAAGTACCAGGGGCAGGTGATCCGACTCGCTGCACCTCACGGCGCGGGAGGCGGCACGCGTGTGCTTCCCCCCGAACAGCCTGTATCGCTGGTCCCCCCTCCCGCGCCGGTGGGCGCCAACCTCCCGCCGTACCCGACGAAGACCCCGCGGCCCCGCCGCGACGTCTCCCTCACGCCGCCCGCGCCGATCACCACCCCGGCGCACCGACCCGCGACTGGCCTCGAGCGGCTGCTCACCCAGGTCAACTCCACCAACAGCTAGGAGCCGCTCATGCAGATCCCCGCCGCCGCCTTCGCCGGCAACCTCACCTGGACACGCACCGGCGTCATCTGGGCCACCTGGCGCCTGCAGGGACTCCCCCACGGTCTCGGCACCGACGAGATGGCCAGCCTTGTGCTGTCGCAGCATCAGGCGCTGTTCCAGTCGCTGCGGGGCGAAGCGCTCCTGCTCGGGTTCTGCGCCGCGACAGACCCGGTCGACATCGTCGACAAGATGCTCGCCGGCGTCGACGTTCGCGACGCGCCTGCCTGGGCCGAGGAGTGCGCCCTCACTCTCGACTCCCTCGAGGAGATCGCGCTTGGGGAGCGTGTCTACTGGCTGTCCATCCCACTCGCGGCAGGCAACTGGCGCACCCGGTCACGCGCAACATGGCGCGCCGGTTTCAACCAGTTCCGTGAACAACTCGCCCTGCCGCGCACCGCACCGACCAAGAGCGAAGTCGCCGCTGCCATGGCCGCGGCCGACCAGCTCGCACACCGCATCCCTGCTGGCTTCCAGGCCCGCCCTGCCACCATCGCCGAGCAGATCTGGATTGCGCTGCGCTCTCAGCACCGTGGTCTCGTTCTGGATGGCGCCGCGCCGGACGAGGCACCCGGGATCGACGAGGTGCCCGCTACGCAGCTGCCCACAGCAATGCCTCGCCCCTGGCTGGACGAGGGTGGCCAGTCTGATCTCTCCCCCGCGGAACTCAAGCGTTTCCTGCCGTTCAACCGCCGCTACCTCAAGGTGCAGAGCCCTCACTCCGAGGAACCCAGCTATCAGGTCATGCAAGCCGTCGTCGGCGGGCCCAAAGGCGGCTGGGTGATGCCAGGGGTCGAGTGGATCAGCCGTGTCGAGCAGTACGAGATCGACGTCGACTGGGCGATTCGCCTGACCGTGACCTCGGCCGAGGCCGTCAAGCGTCGCAACAAGCGCGCCGAGGAGCAGCTGATCGACCAGGTGCAGCAGCAGTCGGGGACCAACGCGATCACCGGAAGCGGAGCTGATCTCATCGAGATCGGCGAGACGCTCGCGGCGTATCACGCATCCCTCAACGTCTCCGACAAAGAGGTCGAGGTTGAAGGAACCGTCATCCTCTCCGTCGGCGGCCCCACGCCGGCGATTGCTCAAGCACGCGCCCGCTACGTCGCGGCCGACTACAAGGCAAGCGACTTCCTTCTGGAAACCCCTCTCGGCGGCCAAGAGGAGCTGTGGTGGGCGATGCAACCAGGCACCCCGACATCCCGGCTCGTGCGCGACCTGGCTCAGATCACCACCGGAAGGGAGTTCGCGTCCGGCCTTCCGATCGTCAGCTGCTCGCTGGGCGATGACCGCGGGATTCGCCTCGGCGACAACATCACCACCGGACGGCACACCCCGATCCTCATCGATCTGCACGGCAACATCCGCGCCGACTCGAGCGGATCCTTCGGTGTGGTGGCCGAGCTCGGCGCCGGAAAGAGCGTGCTGCTCAAGGCGATCGCCGGCGACGTCCTGGACCGCGGCGGCCGCATCGTCGCGATCGACCGCACCAACGCCCGTGAGTATGCCACCTTCGCACGCTCCCTCGCCTACGACCAGGACGACTCCACCGACGGCGGCAAGATCGTCCGAGTCGTGGACATCCTCGAGCCGGAATGGTCTCTTGACCCGCTGCGCGTCCTCGGACCCCGCAAAGGCGCCCGTATGGTGCAGTCTCTGTTCGCGCTCATGCTCAACGTCGACCCCGTCGAACCGCGCGGGGTGGAACTGTCCCGCCTTCTGGAGTCGGAGTACATGACCGAGCACAAGATCGTGAGCCTCGGATCGCTCATGACCCACCTCGGAACCCTCCCCGACAACACCATCGCCACCGAGCTGCTCCACCTCATCCGCGTCGTCGCCACCAAAGAGTTCGGAACGGTCCTGTTCGACGAGAACATCCCCGCCCTCGACCTCAACGCCGACGCGATCGTGTTCACCACCCGCGGCCTGCCGCTGCCCGACCGCGCGGAAGTGGAGAAGGAACACCTGTTCAAGCAGCTGCCGCTCGAGAAGAAGTTCGGGCGCGCCATGTACGCGGTCCTCACCCAACTGACCCGCGAGGCCTGCTTCATGGACATCTACCGGCTGGCCCTCGCCATCTTCGACGAAGCCCACCACATCACCGTCAGCCGCGATGGAGAAGCCGAGCTGCAGACCTTCTTCCGCGACGGCCGCAAGCACGGCGCAGCCGCAGGCGTCGGATCACACGACCCCGCCGACTTCGGCGACGAGGTGACCCGCGGTCTCATCAAGACCCGGTTCGTGATGCGACAGACCGACGAGAAGCTCGCCCGACGCGCCATCGAATGGCTGGGCCTCCCCGTCACCAACGAGACCGTCCGTGAGGTCACTCAGAACCTCAGCCCGATGGGCGCCGACCGGCAAGTCCCCACAGGCCGACGGGGTGAGGGCCTGATGCGCGACATCCGCGGCCGCTACGGCAAGTTCCGCAAGACCCTCCCTGCTCGACCCGACCGCCGTCAGGCAGTCATGTCCACGCCATCCTTCGCAGCGGAGACACCGTGATCACCTTCTACGCCACCTCGTTCCACACCCTCAGCAGCTGGGCGCTTCGGGCACGGGTCTGGGCGCACACCCACCCGTGGAAGGCACGCACGCTCGCCGTCCTCCTGCTGATCACGTACTTCACCGTCATCACTTCCCAAGCAGCACACGCCTCCTGGCTCCTCCCCGAAGGAACCACATTCACCGACACCCACGGCGTCCCCATCGAGGCGTACGCGACGATCAACGTGAATGCCGGCGACATCTGGACCCCCTGGAAGGTGATCGCCAACTTCGTCGTGCAGCTGGTCTGGATGGTGCAGTACTACCTCACCACCGCCATCATCTGGCTGTTCAGCTTCCTGCTGTCCTTCGAATGGGTCGGCTGGCTGGCCACCCCGTTCAACGCACTCGCTGTGTGGCTGCAGAGCGTGCTGTCCGGCGTCGGATGGATCCCATTCGCTCTCACCATCGCCGCGCTCGCCGGTGGCGCCGCGATTCTGTTCGGGAAGACCTCGGCCGGCGTGTGGGAGCTCGTCATCGCCCTGGTGATGTCAGTGCTCGCCGTGGGTGCGCTGGCCAACCCGGTGGCAACCCTCACCGCCACCGGCGGCATGCTCGAGAACGCGCAGGAGTGGGGTGGTTCACTGGCCGCGGCGATCGTGGTCGACGACACCCAGACCTCTGTCGATGTCGACACGATGTCGGCCGCCGTGAGCTCGCAGCTGGTCGACGTGTTCATCCGGGTCCCGCACCAGGTGATCTCCTACGGAATGGTGCTGCCCGACAACTGCCAAGAGCCGTACACCGCGGCGATGACCACGGCCGACCCGATCACCGGGTTCGTCTCCGGCAGCTACGCGGCGTTCTCCAACTGCCTGCCCGACTTCGCCAAGTCGGTGTCGGACAACCCCGGGGCGCTGAACATCATGTTCGCGTTCGTCAACAGCGGCGGCGTCACCACCCTGCTGATCTTCGCTCTGGCGATCGCCGCACTCCTGCTCGTGTCTGTCTTCTTTTTCCTCGTCGCCGCGGTGAAGTCGATGATCCTGGTCTACCTGGCGATTCTCCCGATCAACCGGGAGCCGTTGTGGCGGTCCATCAGCGACACGTTCATGGGACTGATCAGCCTGGTGGTGATGACCTGCCTGCTTTCGCTGTACCTCAAGTTGACGACCTGGATCATGACTGCCAGCGGTGGCATCCCCCACAACTTCCGGATGATCATCCTCTCGCTGCTGCTCATCATCATGGTGGTGCTCATTTGGCGGGCACGGAAGGCGACTCTCAAGGCCGGGCGTATGGCGGCCGGGCCCCTGAGCCGGCTCGGGCTGGGGATGAAGGGCAGCCCGCGGGACGCTAACGCGCTACTCAAGATGGGTGCCGTCACCAGCATGGCCAAGAACGCATATGACCTTCTCAAGCGTGATGGGTCCAAGTCGGTGCAGGCCTCTCCCACCCCCGCGGCGCTATCGGAACCTGACCCGATCCAGCTGCACCAGGTGCCCAACGCACCTCAGCCGCGGCCGCAACAGGCATCGCTGACAACGGGTGGCGGCCGCGGGAGTAGCGGATCCGGCGCAACGGTTCCCGATGGTGGCCCTCGCCCGCACGGGAGCGCGGGTGTGCGCAAGGCGATCGGCGCGGGCACCACGGTCGTCAACGTCGCCAAGGGCGCCGCGGCCGGTGGGGTTGCTGGAGCCGCCGGAGCCGCTGCGCTCGAGGCAGGGAAAGGTCTCGCCGGTCGCGCCGCGCGTGCAGCAGCGCAACGAGCGCAGCGCAACGACGTCGGCGAGCTCAAGGTCGTCACCGTCTCCGAAATGCCCAGCCGCATCCAGGTCGACAAGGACGGTGTCGCGACAGCTCGCCGTATGCCGACGATCGTCCACGACGTGTCTTCGCTGCCGCCCACTCCCGCGCAGGCGTCACCGCGCGCTCTCGAGCGCCGTCGACAGCTGGAAGCCTTCCGGCCGAAGGAACTGACCCGCCAATGAAGAAGCTGCTCCTCGTCGCCGCAGCCCTCGTCGTCGTGCTCGTCATCGGCGCCGGAGGCTTCGTCGTCGTCGCGCTGGGAGCGCTGTCCTCTTCTGCGGCCGCAGCCGGCAGCTCAACCGGATGTCTCCCCTCCACAGCCGGCGCCGTTGGCCCAGCCCCGACAGGAGCACCCACTGGCGCACCGCCCGCCCCAAGACCCGTCGCCTCTGCAGCTACCGCTTCCACACCCGCCGCGGCGCCGGAGACGTTGGAGATCCCCCGCGGAGACAGCACGGTCACCCTCCAGAGTAAGCAGCTGACGATCGCCACCTCGATCATCACCGTCGGCCGGCAACTGGGCGTCTCCGACCAGGGCATCAAAGTCGCGCTGATGACAGCGCTGCAGGAATCCGTGCTGCGCATGTACGCGAACTCCACCGTCCCCGAGTCGCTCAACTACGACCACGACGCCGTCGGCAGCGACCACGACAGCCTCAACCCCTTCCAGCAGCGCGCCGGCTGGGGAACCGTCGCCGAGCGGATGAACCTGGACTATTCCATCCGCGCCTTCTTCGGCGGCAAGGACGGCCCCAACGGCGGTTCACCCCGCGGCCTGCTCGATATCCCCGGGTGGGAAGCCATGACACCCGGCGTCGCCGCCCAGACCGTGCAGATCAGCGCCTACCCCGACGCGTACGACAAGTGGGAAGCCGGCGCAGAGCTCCTGATCACCCAGCTCGGCGGTGGGATCAGCTCCGGCTGCGGCACGGGCACGATCATCGGCGAAATGGCGCTGCCCCTGGACCAGCCCTACCAAATGACCAGCGGCTACGGGCCCCGAGACATCGACGTACCCGGCGCCTCCACCTGGCACGCTGCGCTCGACCTGCAGAACTGGCCCGGCAACTGCGGCGCGCCCGTCTACGCGATCCTCCCCGGCGAAGTAGTTCTCTCCAGCGCCCTGTGGCTATCCGTCAAGCACCCCGACGGCTTCGTCGTGTCCTACCTGCACATGTACAAGTCCGACCGCCTCGTCGACGTCGGAGACCAAGTGACCGCAGGGCAGCAGATCGGGAAGGTCGGCAACGTGCCCCCGAGCGGCGGCTGCCACCTGGACCTGCGCATCAACGTCGCCAACAACACCAACGCCGAAGTCGCCAAGCTCACCCTCTCCCAGAACGAAACACGCATGCGCTCAGCGACCCTCCCCGAGCACCAGAACTTCGTCGACCCCGAGCAGTTCATGCAGCTGTGGAGCGTCGATGTATGCCCCACCGACTGGTGCCGACGGCTCTAACCGCAGCGCGGATTTGTCGACTCGACCATCGCAAACCAACCCCTTATGGAGTGAACGCGTACCAACGCAGGAGGACTCATGAACACCGACGACGACCGCACCATGCTGATCCTCACCCTGCCGATCCTTGCGCTCCTACTGGGCCCCGGACTGCTCGCCTCCTTCCTCCCCGACGTGCGCGCCCTGCTCCTCGAAGCCCACCTCCTCGTCGACGAGAACGTCGTCATCCCGATCGCAGACGGAATCGGGCTCGACACGGCAAGGATCGTCATCCTCGGAGGTCTCCTCGTCGCACTGCTGACCCTGGGCGCCCTCGGAATCAAACGGCTCCACGCACGCCGCGACGAAAAGGCGACCCGCTGATGTCCGTCCGCGCCACAACCGCCGCACTCCCCCGCAGCAACCCGCCAATCCTCGCCGTCGGCGCACTCCTGACCGGCATGCTGCTGGCAATCGGAGCCGGCATGCTCCTCGAACTGCCCATCTTCACCCTGATCCTCGTCGGCATCATCACGGTCGCGCTCACCGCGGCTGTCATCGCCACTCACATTCGCTCTTCCCGTCGTCAGGAATCCCTGGACCTGTGCCTGATGCGCCTCTACGGGACCCTGGGATGGCCCGCTCCGGCACGGGAACAGCTGACCGCTACACGGTGGCGTGGTGGATGGTTCGGCAAGCCCACGCGTCTCCTGGTGCGTTACAACCCCATCGCCGACGAGTCCTTCCCCGAGATTCTGGGAGAGACCAAGCGCATCGTTGAACGCGCCTTCGACTCTCGATACAAGCTCGGCAAGCACAAGCCCCGCAAAGGGTGGTTCCAACTCGCGCTGAACACCGAAGAGGCCGACACCAGCAAGGACGCGCAGATCGAGCGTGTGCACACCGTGATCGCGAAGACCTTCGGCGGGGACGCCAAGGCGTCAACGAAGTTCGTGGACGACAAGCTGCGCGAGATCACCGTCCGCTACGAAGTGACGCCGAGGCTGTCCTCGAGCGCGCTGCGCGGCCGCATCGAGTCGCAGATCTCCTCGGTGCTCGACGGCCGCTGGCGGGCATTCTGGGATCTGCAGAACGACACCGTCCGCCTCGAGGTGCGTCCCGACATGTCGGGCGTGATCTTCAACCCGAACCGCGCCCCCGCCGCGGTCGATCCGCTCGCCAGCTACGACGACCTCAAAGTCCCGTTCGCCGTCGACGAGGACGGCAACACGATCTACTGGCGTCCCAAGCGTGACCCGCACGGCCTTATCACGGGAAAGACCGGCGCCGGCAAGACGGTCGCCATGCTGGGCATCATCCAGTTTCTCGCCGCGCAGGGGTGGGAGATCTGGGGCATCGACGGCAAGCGCATCGAGCTGCTCGGTCTGCGCTCCTGGCCGAACGTGCGGATCATCGCCGGACGCATCGACCACCAGGCGCGCGTCGCACACGAGGTGTTCCGCACCATGCAGCAGCGCTTCGAGGACTACGAGAGCGGACGGATGCGCCTCGAGGACTTCACCCCCGTCCTGTTCCCCATCGACGAGTTCAAGACCTTCAAGAACGCCGTCACCCGCTGGTACCGCACCGTCAAACCCAAGGGCCCCGGCACACAGCCGCCCGTGCTCGAGGAAATCAGCGACTTCATGTCCCTGGCCCGCAAGGTGCGAATGCACGCGCTGCTCGGTCTCCAGCGCCCTGACGCCGAGTTCCTGACCGGCGACATGCGCGACAACTTCGGCTTCCGCGCATCCTTCGGACGCCTCTCCCCCGACGGCGCACAGATGATGTGGAACTCCTACTCGACCGGCGTCACCGTTCCCGTGAACGCCAAGGGCCGCGGCATCGCCTACGACGACCACGGCACCCCCGTCGAGATCCAGGCCTACTGGACGCCCGACCCCTACCAGACCGAACCCGAACACCCTGAGAACTGGGTCTTTCCCGACGACCTCAAACTCGTCCAGCAGATCACACCGAAGCACACCATCCACCAGCTGATGGCGATCGTCGACCCGGAAGACCAAGCCGACCTCGACGGCACGGGCACCGACGGGGTGCCCGATTACAACGACTACATGGCGGCTCGGATCGTCACAGCCGACCGCATCGACGAACTTCAGCACAAAGCGCGCGGACTCATCACCGGCCTCGAAGACGACAACCGTGTCGCCGAGCTGGACCGAATCCAGCGTGAAGAAGCAGAGCCCGAGCTCGACGACGCCGAAGAACTGTTCGCCGGCTACACCCAGCCCGACGAGCTCGTCGTGGAAGAAGTCCTCACCGACGACGGCACGCTCGCCCGCGAAGGCATGCTCGCCCTCGTCGACCCCGACACCAACACCTGGGGACTCGTCGAAACAGCCGAGTACGACGAGTTCGACGAGGGATACATCGCCTTCACCTACCGCGACTTCGAAACCGGCGAACCAGGCACGCTCTCGCTGCCCTCTGACGGCGCCATCACCGTGCGTAGCCCCGGTGCATAATCGTGCTGCTCTTCATGTCCCGAGATGTAGACACGCACTCGAATGTCTTCCATGTGCGTGTGCACATGTGGTTTAGTGGCGCGCATGGCACGTATTCAGCGGCGACGTGGGGCGCTGCTCGACCCGGTCCAGCCCAGCTGGCGCATCGAGCGTCAGACGAAAGTGCGCGCCGACGCTATCGCAGCGCGAGTGGGCATCTCGACCTCCGAGTTCGTCGACGAGCTCGTGGCCCACATCGAGTTGACGGACCAGGGCATTCCCGTTTGGATGCCCGAACTTCCACGGGATGGGGAGCTGCCTATCGATACGGCATAAAACGACGGACCCCCCGCCGAAGCGAGGGGTCCTGGTGTCAATGGTCTCGGTCTGAGCGTCGCCAAACAAATCAGTCCGAGTTAGTCCTCAAGAGTTCAGGCCTGCCAGCCAGATCTCTTGTGTATGTCACCCGGGAAGCAACCCGGGGTCTTGTCACGCCTACCGAGGAGGTAGAGGAGGTGGCCTCATCGTAACCGTTAATGCTGGGATTAGCGAGCTTCGCCACGCGAAATCTGCAAGCAGTTTGCAAGAAAAATGCAAGCAGATTTCGCCTGTGGATGCCGGAGTAGCAGGCCTTTCATCCGATCGAAAGCCGCAGTCTGGCTCGCAGCGTTCGGGATCGTGGTCGCTAACTCCTGCTGACGGCGCCTATGCGGCACTGCCGGCGTGGACTTCTGCACGCGCCTGGATGGCGCTCGTCGAGCGCGTCCTGGGCTCTGAGCGGGCTGCGCAGCTCCGCGGAAAGAAGATCTCCGTTGGGAGTGCGATCCTCGTCGCCCGCGCCGACATGGCCGCGGCCGACGTGCGCACCGGCCGCGGCGTCAGCACCTCGCACGAGACGGTCGCGAAGCGCCTGGGTATGAGCAAGCGCACCGTCGGCGAAGCTCGGCGTCTGCTCGAGAAGCTCGGCCTCGCCGTCACGGTCGTCATGGGCCGGCACCTCTCCCCCGCCGAGCGCAGCCAGGCCAAGAGGCTGCACGGGAGATATCAGGAAGCTGCCGCATCGGTGCGCGCTCTCGTCATGCCTCGCCCCACCAGCCCTGTGGATACTTGCCACCTACCTCGCAGAGGTTCAGTTCTTAAGACATCTCCTGTTCAAAAATGGTCACCAACGCGCGCAGGAGCGCGCGAGACGGCCGCTTCGCGGCCAAAGCCGAGACGAAGAAGTACACGCCGGGTCCCCCCGGCGACATCGCCTCGCCCTATCGAAGTTCAGCGATTCACCTGGGCCGTCGCCCGCAACTACGGCCTGGACGCCGGAGGACCACCCACAGCCACCGGTGCACTGCACGGCGGCCGCCACATCGGCCAGCTGAGCAACATCCTGCAGCGCTACGACGTCACGCCCGACAGGTACACCCTCGCCACGCTCCGCGCAGAGCTCGACGAGGCGATGGCGGCCGCGAAAATCCTCCCGCTCGAGAACGGGCAAAAGCGCGACCGTCTCGCGCACTTCGCCTGGATGCTGTCCAAGCTCCAGACATTCACTCGAGGCGAGACACGCCTGCAGCGGCAACTCAGAGAGCACGCAGATCGCCTCACGAAGCGACACTCCGACCTTGAGGCGGCACGACAAGCCGAAAGGGAGCGGCAGCGCCTGCTGGAGGAGGATCAAAGCGCTCGTGAAGCGATCATCGAACAGCTCCGCCGTCACAGCCTGAGGAGGCAGCCAGCAAGCGCAGCACAGCGGGCAGCCGCTGCGAAGGCGCTCGTGATGGCGCTCATCGGCCACGAGCGGGCCCTCTACGCCATGCCAGTGCGAACGCAGCAGCTGGTGGGCGAGATCTCCGCTCTCGATAAGTGCCTGACCATGCACGGATGGCACCCAGAGCACGACGTCGCAGCTGGGGCTGCGCGGTGGCGTGACAGCGACAACGGCGAAGAACTCGTCGTCGCCCTTGTCGACGGCGCTGAGGACGCCGCTCGAGTTCGCGTCGTGTTCCCCCACCGGGCGCCGCTGCCGTCCGCAGTGAGCGACATCGTGGGGCACCTCGCGTCATCGGGCAATGACGGAAAAAACGGCAACGACGCTAATAACGCCAATAACGGATAAGACGTGTATTGCGTCAACGACGGAATACACGTTATATTCGTGAAAGACGTGATACACGCAATAAACGGTAATCCCGTTACTAACGGCGAGAGGATCCACGATGGTGAACGCGCGAGCCACGATCGACCATGACCAGCTCAGCAGAGTGATGGCGATCGAGAGCCTCAAGGGCGGTGTCGGTAAGACGACGCTCGCAGCAAACATAGGTGGCTACTTCGCCCTCGCCGGCGCGCGAGTACTCCTGGTCGACCTCGACCCGCAGGGCAACCTCGAAGACGACCTCGGCTACGCCGACGACGACCGCAACGACCAGGGAGAGTCACTCGCCAAGGCGTTGATGTTCGGCGGCAGCGTGGACGCGCTCATCGGCGTCCGAGAAAACCTCGACGTCTGGGCCGGCGGGGGACACCTCGCGAACGTCACCGCGGCACTGAGCGCCAAGATGGGCAACGACCCGACCGCAGCGAAGCTCGCACTCGCTCGCATCCTCGAGCCCGTGGCCTCCGGCTACGACTTCATCTTCCTCGACTGCCCACCCGGCGACGGAGTACTTCAACTGGCAGCCCTGTCGGCAGCACGCTGGGTGCTTGTGCCGAGCAAGACCGACAACTCGAGCATCAAGGGCGTCGCGAAAGTGGCCGAGCGCATCGACCAGGTGCTCGACGTCAACCGGGGGATCGACTTGCTGGGAGTGATCCTCACCGATGTGGGAACCGCCACCGGACGCAAGGACGGCACAGTCGTGATCCGCAACGCCGAGCGCGACGCGCGCGCCGAGCTCGACGCGATGTTCGGAGTCGGGGACGAAGGCGGCATCGGCCGAGAGGTCGTGTTCCGACGAACCGTTCGCCACAGCGAAGCGGTCGCCAGCCAGGCACGCCGCGCCGGGCTCCTCGCGCACGAGCTCGACGAGCGAGCAAAGGCCGAGGCCAAGGCTGGCATCGCCTGGTGGAAGATCCGCAGCGGCGAACTCAAGGACAAGCAGCTCACCAGCGCCACGGCAGGATCCGTTGCCGATGACCTGCAGGCGATCGCACAGGAGATCAACGACCGCATCATCATGGCAGAGACGCCGACGCTGGAAGGAGCCCACTCATGACCGACAGCACCCGGGGCATCACGGGCCTCGCGCCTCGCAAGGTCGATCCCAAGCGGATGTTTGCCGCCAATCGCGACGCCGAGACAGCCACGCCACCCGCGCCGGAAGAAGTATCCGCAGGGACACCCGCGCCGGAAACGCCCAAGGAGCAGCCCACGAAGGCCTCCACGGCGCCAAACGTGCGACCGAAGGCCCAGCAGCCACGGAAGCCTGCCCCGCCCGCACAGGGCGCTCAGGGACGCGTGAATACCTACATCGACGCGGGCAAGCGGGCACGGGTCGTCGCCGCCTACAAAGCGACCGCGCACCTCGAAGGGGACGAATCGTTCAGCGCCTTCGTAGAGACGGCACTCGTGAACGAGGCCATCCGTCGAGAGCAGCTCCACAACTCCGGCAACGAGTTCGCGGCCGCGGGAAAACTGCAACGCGGCCGCCCCGTGCGCGACTGAATACACACAGTCGGGTGCGTGTATCGCACCACGGTCTGGAGCCGAGCCATCCTCGAGCTGCAGGGATACGGGCGAGCTACGCTCTGCTCATGTGCGGCCGCTTCTCTCTGTCGTCGAAGACCAACGAGCTGATCACGGAGTTTGTCGTCAGCGGAGGCAAACCCGAGGATTGGCGACCCACCTACTCGATTGCGCCCACGACCAGCGTTCCGATCATCCGTGAACGTCTCGCTGACGATGACGTTCAACGCGAGCTCACGCTCGCACGATGGGATTGGCCCAAGCCCGCGAGCCGCCCCGGCGGTGGGCCGATTATCAACGCCAGGATCGAGAAGCTGCCTACCGGGTTCTGGGTCGGCGCGTTCTCCAACAGCCGCTGCATCGTTCCCATGGCGCCGGGCTACTTCGAATGGACGGGGCCGAAGGGAAGCAAGCAGCCGCACCTGATCGCCGGCGACGGGATCCTCGCCGCTGCCGGCCTGACCTGGACGACCGACATCGCAGGAGAGCGGCAGCGGGTATTCGTCGTCATCACCAGAGAGGCACGAGACGCATCCGGAGAGATCCACGACCGGATGCCGGCGTTCATCTCCGACGACCTCCGCGACGACTGGCTCAACCCCACCTCGCTCACCATTCAAAACGACAGCGCCGCATCGAAAAGGAACCGCCTCGAGCTGCTCGACGAACTCGATGCCAGCTCGAGCGCGATCGCCGAAACGATGCGCACCCATCTTGTCGACCCTCGGATGAACAACGCCCGCACCGTCGACCGGCACGACTCGACGCTGCTCGAACCGATCGATCAGCCGAGCTGAGCAGCGCCAACCGAAAAGTGCTTGAAAAATGCAAGCAGCCCTCAACGTCCGAAACGTGACGCACTTCAATGCGTTCCGTGTACTGGGGGAGAGGGCCTGTTGGTCTGAGCCTCCGCATCTCCCTCGCGCTATAGCGCGGGTCAACGCTGCGGCTCAGCCTAACACGGGCGGCGAAATCTGCAAGCAAAATACACGCAATTTGCAAGCACTTTTGTCCGATTGTCAGAACTCTGTCAGTACGGCCACGAACTTTGTCAGTAGCGCCATAACCTTGCGGTGAGTGATCATAGATCCTCCTTAGTCAATGCGAGACTCGGCGAGACTCATCGTCTGTCATCAGAACCGCTGGATCAGCGTGTGATCGCAACTTGCCCCGCAAATCGCCTCTGCCACGGTGTCTCCACGGCGCCGGATCGATAGTGCGTGCGCACCCATTCCACGGCTTCCTCTGCGGGGACACCGCTGTAGCGCGCGAGGATTGCGATAGCCGTTCCTGTTCGTCCCCGTCCACCTCCGCACGCGATTTCGACCTTCATTCGGGCTGATCGGGTCAACGCCTCCTCGATCGCTGCAACCGCATCGGTCGCGCTTCGCGGCACACGGAAGTCCGGCCAGGCAACCCATCGGGATTCCCAAGCCTCAGCGTGCGGCTTCGCGGTCAGATAGATCCCGAAGTCGGGCACCTCATCGCCAACCGGTGGGCCTGCCCTCAGGGATCGACCCCGCACGGTGCGACCGTTTGGAAGCTCGACAACCCCAGCCATCATCGGATCCCACGTATGCATGCTTCCATCCTGCCGGGCGGCCGTTTGGTTGCGTGCGGGCTGCGCACACTGCTCGTCGACTACTGACAAGTTGTCTGGCATAACGAGTGCCGGTGGCGGATCGAGGGACCGCGGAATTCCGGCAAGCCGAAGCTCGAGTACTCGCCAAACTGCGTGTCATCGAACAACTTTTCGAGTCGAAATGTCATGCGTTCTGGAGTCTTCCGCGTGAGCTCCCGGTCGATGTGATGCGACGTTCACGGAAAGAGAAGAGGCCACCGATGAAGTATCGGTGGCCTTCAAGACGATCTGACTCAGCGTCGCTTGCGTCCGTAGAGATGACGTACCGCCGCAGTCACCGCGTCGTCCTTCGTCAGCCGGATGCCGTTGTCGGCAGCCTCCTGGCGAGCGCGATCGATCAGCTCATGAACATCGGGCGGCAGCCGGAACGTGGCCGGCTTCTTGTCGACCTTCTTCACGTTGTAGGGCCCGCGTCGACGCGGTGCCGGCTTGGCGAGATCCTGCTCGGCGTCTTCGACGTCGACTTCCGTCACCGGCTCGAGGGATCGCGAAGCCGTCTCGGGCTTGCTGAACGCTGCGCTCCAGTCCGTCTTGGGCTTCCTCTGTGGCTGGGTCATCGGTCGCCTCCCGCCAGGATCTCCTCGAGCACGTCGGGGTAGACGCCGAGGTTCGTGGGTACGGTGCCGAACGCCTGAGAGTAGAGCAGCTGGAACGGCACATTGACATCGAGAACGTGGAGACCCTCGACATCGCCTTCCATCGCTTTGAGCTGCTCCCACGCTTCACGGAAGCTGATGGTGTTTGGCTTGGTGCGTGTGAAGAGTATGGACAGCTGTATCGGCTTGATGCTTGCGACCTCGGCAGCGGCCTGCAGCGTCGGGGTGAGCCGCGTGGCCTCCGAGGGGGTGGCGCCGATCGGCATCACCAGGTGGTCGGTGACCATGAGCGCCTGCCGCAGGGTCGTCGAGTCATTGCCGGTATCGATGATCAGGTGCCCCTCGGGCCACATCTCGCGGACGCGCTTGCCGAGCATCTGTGACGGCAGGTACACGACGTTGACCTCGGCTGGCCACACCTCGCCGGCGTACTCGGACCACTCGAAGCTCGTGCCGTTCGCGGCATCCGCGTCGACCAGAAGCACGCGCTGGCCGGTGCGCTTAACCAGAGCGAGGGCAAGCATGATCGACGTCGTCGACCGGGCCACGCCGCCCTTGAGGTTGCCGACGGTGAGCCTCAGGGGGTTCTCTAGTGGCGTCTGCTTATCAGTCATCGTCTACTCCTCGTCACGACCTGCGGCCGCCGCGGCGTCGCCCCTGCTCGAGGCGTGCCTTTTCTTCTTGGCGCCGAATCTCGGCAGGGTTCAGTGCACGCGATCGCCGCGGCCTGCCCTGAGCCTTGAAGTCCTCGTACTCGGGTGTCTTCGTGTCGGCGAACACCGTCAGGGTGACCCCTGTGATGGGTTCGCGGGACACGTCGAGGTTGAGGTACCTGTTCTTGGACTCACCGCGCATCCACTCCAGTGCACTGCCGCCGGCCTCGTTGACGCGCTGCAGCATCGTCGAGGCGTTGTACGTGTTGACCTCCATGACGCGCCCGTTGGCGAACGTCAAGGTCGCGCGGATCTTCTTCTGATTGTCGCGGGCCTGGCCCTTGGCCGCGTTCCGGATCTGGCGGACGAGTTCAGCGTCGGCCGACGTGCGGCCCTTCGCAGTCTTCCCCTTGGGGAGGCGGAGCTCGACCTGCCGACCACCCTCGGCCATGTACGTCGTCGACGCCTGCATGGCACCACCCTGGCGGGCGGAGGTGTACTTGCCACCTGGATCCTCAGGAACCACGGTCTTCTGCTTTGCACCCGCCTTGGCCCGGACGGGAACCAGACCCCCCGACTTCAGGCGCCGGCGAGGGGGAACGCTGGAGGTGCGACCGGTGTTGGCCAGCTCCTCAAGAGTCGATCGATACAGCGCGCCGCTGGTCTCGCCGTTGAGGATCTTCCGCACCATCCTGGGGGAGCGGTGCAACTCGGCCGCGATCTCCGCCGTCGAGATCCCGCGCCCGCGGAGGAAGCGCACCAAGTCCTGCGCAGATCGGGCGCTATTGCTGTTGTCGCTCACGACATCACCACCTCGTGCTCGAGCGCCGACTCGACGCCGGCTTTTTCTGCGCGGCCGCGCAACGACAGGCGCTGCTGCAGTCGCTCCGGCGTCAGGAACGACCCACGCAGATAGCCCTGCAGACGCAGGCGGCCAGGCTTGCCGTCGTCGCCGCCACCGCTCGCGACCGGCAGTGACCAGGTCGGCAGCATGCTGGTGTAGATGGCGTCACCCTGGATGCCCAGCAGTGTGGACGGATCGACTGCGAGAGCCCCGGCGGTGTGGAGCCCGAGAGCGCTTGGTCCGTCGAGTACTCGAGCGCGAGCTCGCCCCCACACCTGAGCAGCGAGCTCCGGGTGATAGAAGGACTCCGTCCGGGAGTTGCGTTCGCTGGGAACGTGGTAGACGAACAGCTTTCCTTGCCGCTGCATGCGAGCTTGGAACTGCGGAGGAACATCGAGGGCGTTTGTCGCGACACGGGTCTGATCGCGACCCGACGACGCGAATGCGCCCACACTGTGCAGCACGATCGCTCGAAGCGCAGCCATCACCGCCTTGCGCAGCAGAGGGTGCATATCGGGGTGCTCGTTGACCCGGTCTCGGGCGCGCATGATCCGTTCGAAGAAGGTGTCCAACGGACGCGCCTTGCGGAAGACGACAGCCTCGAGCGGGTCAATCACCCACCCCGCTGCGCGCGCCACCTGGATCTCGGCTGCATCCGCCCACGTCTCACCACGCGCCCCTGGACGGTTCGGGTAGTACCAACCCTCTTCCACCCGCTGGTGGCGGACGCCGAGGAGTCCGACGTGGTTCCACGTCGAGGGCACCTGGAAGCGCACGTTGAATCTCGCGCGTGCGTACGGATCCTCATCCATCAGCTGATACGCGGCCGCACGATTCAGCCGACGCGCTGGACCCAACCCGAGCTCGCGGCCGAGCGCGGCGTACATGAAGCGACCGTCGACATACGCGAACTCGGCCATCTTCTTCTGTTTGGCCGGATCAACCAGCGGGACGCAGTCCTCGTGGGTCGAGAAGTCCGGGCCGGCAACGAGATGCTCGATATGGTGCTGGCCACTGGTCGCGTGGATCTCCTCGGCGATGTCAGAGGACACCGGCACGGGATTGACGTTCTTGGGCAGCGACAGAGCCCAGAGGTTCGTTCCGGTCGCAGCGGGGGAGTTGAACATCCGCGCGCGTTCATCGGCGGCCTTGAGAATCGCGGCTGTGGTGTCCCACGCGCTCCGCGCCTGCGCAGGGGTGAGAGGAATCTCACCGAACCACTCTTCGGCCGTGCGGATCTCGATCTTGAAGCCGGTGGTCTCGTGCTCGAACCTGCCCGTAGGCGGCCCGTTGTTGATCCAGTGAGTACCGGGCTTCCACCGCGGCGTCTGCACGTACAGCCAGTGGCGAATGCCCGGCTCGGGCTCGGGGCGCTTTCCCGTCAGCATGATCCGATTGGCGCCGTAGCTGGCGGCTGTATCGAGCAAGTCGGTGAGGTTCGGGTTCTTCCGGCGATCGCCAACAACCGGCCGGACAACTACGCCGTCCTGCGTCACACCCTGCCCGGACGTGTGATCGACCCAGATGGTCGGAACGTCTTTCGGTACCCAAGGCTTCGGGCGGTAGTCGAAGTCCTCCATGCCCGTCACCTCCATGTGCTTATATTAGTAAAAGAATATTGCAATTTGCAAGCATATTTCACGAACTGCGACGGCTTCTGAGGGTCCCGAAGCTCAGGATGCGCGTGCCTCAAGATGAGACGAGCGCGCGCGAAACGCCTTCTGCGTCTTCCGAAGCCCGGTCTCGGTCATACCCAGCAGCTGGGCAACTTCCCGATAGGTCATGCCAGCTGCGCGCGCTTCCTCAACCAGATGCCCACGACGCTCCAGCAGTTCGTCGGTGCGGGAGATCTCTACACCGACCTGAGAGATCTGCCGGCGGATGTCATCGATGTTCGCCATGACAACCATGTTACGGAACAGGGATGCGAAACCAGATACCGGATGGGGAGTGTCGCCCCTTCCAGTGGGAACCTGTCGCCACGGCTCGTTACATTTATGAAGGAAGCGCGCAGTCACGCATGCTCGATCGAGAAGAGGGCCTCCCGCGAATGAAAGACACCAACGCTGCCGGGCGCCGGATAAGCAGCGCGGAAATCGCCGAGAAGATGGGCGTCTCCCTCAACACGGTGTACGTGTACCGCAGCAGCGATCGCGACAAGTCGCCGGGCCCCTCCCGGTTTCCCGATCCCGTCGGCTTCGAGGGGCGAACCGTCCTGTTCGATGAGAACGCGATCGACGCATACATCCGTGCCCGCTCGGACACCCAAGGCCGGGCCGGTCGGCCTCCACGAACCGCCCTGCGCCGTACCGGCCCGACTGCACCCTTCCCGGACCGGATCCGCGAGGCCATAGCCGCCGGCGCCGGCGCGCCCGGTATCACCACTCTCAAGCAGCTCGCCGAGACGCTGCAGCTGAACAACGTCACCTTTGGCGAGCGAATGCGGGGCCGGACGGCCTGGACCGCAGACGAGCGGGAACGGATCGCCTCCACGCTCGGGATAGAAACCAGCGACGCCAACCTCCAGGTCGAGCAGCTGCGCGCCGAGCGGCGCACTCGACGAGAAGAGGACGAATGACGGCACCGCTGCCAGACCCTCCTGCCGGCGTCCACCTCGCCACCCGCCCCGACAGAATCCGTGAGGCCGGTTGGGTCTTCCGATCGCTCCTCTGGGAGCGTATTTTCACGCGGCGAAGCACGAGCGGCCAGCGCCTCTTCTCCCTCGCGATCGTCCTCATCCCTCTCGGAACGCTCTGGTACATCGGCTGGCGGGACGGCATCCGCGGCCTCATCATCGCCGCGCTCGTCCTGCTGGCCGTACTTGCGCTGTGTGCGGGGCTCCTGCGCCGGCAACGGCGGGGCACGCAGACACGGGTCTACGTGCTCGATGACCGGACCGCGACCCTGACGATGACCTCCAACGGCGATTACTGGACTATCGCCGGCCACAACCGCAGCCGAAAGGCGCCAGGCGCGGGGGAGCGATTACAAGATCAACTGCTCCCCACCGTGTCGGTCGCCGCCGATCGCGCCGACGTCGGCGTCCGCCTCACCGCGGCCGCACCCAAGCTCGCCGACCGCTATGCCCACAAGCTGCCCGGATTGCTCATGATTGGTCCGGCCGTCCCGTACGGAATCCAGATGTACCGCCCCAGCCTCACGCAGCGCCGCGTGATCTCCATCGACGAACTCGATTAGACGCCGGCGAAGAAGCGCACCACTGTCACGCAAGGTTGGTACACTCCTGCATTGACAAACCTTCTACTGCATCGATCGGAGACTCGGCATGGTTTCAGCGCAGACGATTGCGCTCGAGGACGTCGTCCGCCCGGAGTACGTCACCTACAAGCAAGCCGCCAAGATGATCGGCGTCAAGCACGACACCGTCCGCGTGTACCAGACGAGATCGCGTCGGATCGAGAAGGAGGGCAACAAGACTGGGCTGCCACTGTTCCCCACTCCGATGCGGATCGAGGGCATGCGCGCCAGCGCGGTCTTTCGGCGAGCGGACATCGAGGCGTACATCGCCGAGCAGCAGAACCGTGGAGACAGCATCACGGGCCGGCCACCTCGCAATGCTGCCGATCGCCTCGACCAGGACGCGAGCCGTGGAGTCAGCGAGTGGCTGGAGAAGCTCTTGTCAGAGCGTTCCATCAGCAAGGCAGAAGTCGCGCGGGCAGTCGGGATCGGCGCCGGCCCGCTGCGCTCCCGGATGTCAGGTCAGGCGCGGTGGCGCACGGCAGAGGTGCCCGCACTTGAGCAGCTGCTGGGCGAGAAGCTGCCGACAGGCAAAGGCAGCAAGAAGCGCCGCTGATCCATAACGCTGACCGGCCCGCCCCTACTGATCTTGCTCGTCTGCCTGCTCCGCAGTCTGCATACGCGCAGCCGCGTCAGCTTTGATCAGGCCGTGCTCAGTCATGCCGAACATCAACGCGAGTTGCCGCCATGTGGCGACGTTGCGACGTCGCGCTTCGGAGATCAGGCGAGTGCGAGCATCCACAACTTCCGCGAGCTCTTCGCGAAGGGCTCTCTGTCGCTGCGCGAGCTGCTCCAATTCGGTCATGAGCTCATGTGAGTCCTCAGCGGGGCTGGTCATGACGGACCACCTTGGGCTGCCGCGCCAAGTTCGTCTGACGCGATGTTCGCGGCCCGGGAGCCTCGGATCAGTTCCAGGGTGCGGAGCCGCCCGAGTGCGTTGGCAAACCCTCCGCCCGCGACGGCGTATCCCGTGCGCTCGGCAATCTCATCGTTCGACAGTGCATTCGGCCATGCCTCGAGCAACGTGGAAAGGATGGCCCGCTCCGCTTTAGCCAGCCGGGTAAGCCAGTGGTCCACGAGGGCCTGCCCGGATGGCAGCGGCTCGAAGTCGCCGAGATCGGCGATGCCCTGCTCGGTGATCGAGATGTGATCGCGGCCACCGACGATACGGCCTGTGCTGCGAAGGCGGCCGAGCGCGTTGGCGAACGCGCCTCCCTTGCCGCTGTAGCCGGTGAGATGTGCGATCTGCGAGTGCGTTCTCGGTCCGTAGGTGGCGAGGGCAGACAGAATCAGCCTTTCCGCCTTACCCAACGAACCGCGCTCGTGAGCCGTCGCCGACGGCTCACGAGTCGCCTGAGTGGTCGTCGTCCGGGCTGGCGGGGCGAGAGGGGCTACCGGCTGCGGATGCTCGGTCCGTGGGATTGAAGGCGGTGGCACCTTCGTGTGTGACGGAGTGGCAGCGGTTTCGATCTGGCTTAGCAGCGCCCACGCCGCGGCGACATCGCCCTGCACCGTGCCGAGCATCTCGTCGACGCGCGTGAGAGTCTCCGTCGCCTGATCGAAGCGACGTCGGTCCTCATAGGTAAGGGTGGGCACCTCCACGCGCACTTCCATCGGCGGGCTGATCGCCGGCGCTGCGGCCGGCCGTGAGGCGAGCTGCCGCTCCAGCTCTGTGATGCGAGCTCGCAGTCGGCGGGGATCCTCTGCCGCAGCCTTATCGATCGTGGCGCGGATGACGGAGCCGAGCTCGTCCAGATCGATCGGGGCGCGGGCCTGCGGGACAGCGGTAGCGACACCGACCTTCGGGGTGGCCGAGGAATCGAACGTCTTCCGTGCCCGGACATCGACCATCTGCAAGATGCCCAACCAAGAGGGAGACCACACCCATGCCGTGCCGGTGGGAAGGCTCGCAAGTGTCGACTTCACTCGCAACGCCTCTGCCTGGTCGGCATGCAGGCGCACCCACTCGTCGATCGCGGCGACGTCGCGCGGTCCGGTGAGGCCGTGGGTGATGAGGACTTCGATCTGTGTGAGCACGTCCTTGTTGAGCACAGCCGGCCGTTGTGTGACCAACGTCACACCCAAGCCGCGTGCGCGGCCGCGTCTCACGAAATCCTCCATTGCGCCCAAGAGTCGGGCGCCCTCCGCACGTGGATTCTGGGGCGCGAGCTCGTCGGCCTCATCGAAAACGACATGAAGCGGATCCCGGTTGCGGTGGTAGACCTCCGTCACGAAATCCGTCAGGAACCGCCGAGCCGCGCCCTTACTGAGCAGTGATGTGTCGATCACAGCGGGGATGCGGCGCTCGACGATGACCTCCGCGATCACCTTGCCCGCGGTTTCCTCGAGCGGCACGTCAGCATGAGATCCGCCGAACACGACCACAGGAAGTCCCGGTCCCTTGCCGGACTTGCTGGAGCGCAGGCCCCACCACACGCCGACGGTGTCGACGACACACACAGGAACGCCCAGGCCGATCAGTTCCTCGACGATCACACCCGCGGTATTCGTCTTCCCTTTGCCACGGCGCCCCAGCACTGCGATGGCTTCCGTCGCGAGATCTATCGGCAGCGAGAGCTTCGAGCCGAGCTGGATCTGAGCAGCAACCGTCCGACTCATAATCGGCCTCCCGTATGCAAGTCAGTTGTGTAACTAAGTTACACAATACGGCCACAATAGAGCGAGCGCTAGCACCTTCCGCAGATTCGGTCTAACTTCCTAATGTCTACCCGCGCGCGCATACTCGAAATCGTCAACATGTTCTAGGAGGTCCCTCATGCGCGCTGTGGATGTACGAGTCGCGGCCGCGATCGACGTGCGTGCCATGTCCGTACGCCCGGGCATTCGGGTCGCCCCTGTCGCTGTCGCAGCAGGGTTTCCGTCGCCTGCGCAGGACTACTTCGAGGGAGACATCGATCTCACGGAGATGCTCATCGACGATCAAGCGGCGACCTTCATTGTGCGCGTTGCCGGCGAATCGATGATGAACGCGGGCATCAGCAACGGCGACGAGCTGTTGGTCGACCGGTCCAAGACTCCCCGCGACGGCGACGTGGTCGTCGCCGTGCTCGATGGGGAGCTCACGGTGAAACGGCTCCGGCTCACCCCAGTCGGCGTCGTCCTCCAGGCAGACAACTCGGAGCATCCCGACATTGTCGTCCCCGAACTCTCAGAACTGACCATCTGGGGCACGGTCACCTACTGCTTGCACAAGCTCTGGATCAGGTGAGCCGGTGCACCTCGCGCATGTTGATATCAACAGCTGCTACGCCAGCATGGAGCGGGTCTTTCGTCCAGATCTCGCTTCCACCCCTCTCGTCGTCTTGAGCAACAACGACGGCGCGATCGTCGCTGCCAGCGCCGACGCGAAAGCGCTCGGGATGCAGATCGGTGAGGCGTGGTTCAAGGTACGAGCTCAGGCCGAACGGCTCGGTGTCGTCGCGGTGAGCTCCAACTACGAGCTCTATGGGTCAATGAGCTCGAGGGTGATGCGGCTCCTGGCTCGGTACACCGCAGATCTCGACATCTACTCCATCGATGAGGCGTTCCTCGTCGTCCCGCCGCACATCGAGCGGGATCCGGGAGCCATGCAAGCCTGGGCCCAGGACATCAAAGGCACCCTTGCGCGGCTGATCGGCGTGCCGGTGTGTGTGGGGATCGCGAACAATCGCACCCTCGCCAAGCTTGCGAATAGGTGGGCGAAGAAGGCGTCGGCGTTCGACGGCGTCTGTGTCTGGCCTGACATCGACCCCGCCGACCGGCACGCGCTGATGAGCCGGCTGCCTGTCTCGGAGATCTGGGGCATCGCGTCCCGCCTCGAGCGCCGCCTCAACGCGATCGGCATCGAGACGATCGCCGACCTCGCTGCAGCCGATCCGACCGTGGTTCGGAAGAACACGTCCGTGGTGACGATGCGAACGGCGCTCGAGGTGCGTGGAATCCCCTGCATAGAGGCCGAACCCGACCACACCGGCAAGAAGCAGCAGCTGATCGTGTCTCGCTCGTTCGGGGAGAAGATCACCACGGTCGCCGAGATGCGCCAGGTGTTCTCGATCTACGCGCAACGCGCTGCGACCCGACTCGTTCGCCATGGTCAGGTCGCCAACCTTGTCACAGCATTCGCCAGCACCTCCTCATACGCGGAGAGCACGTCATTCCAGCAGACGGTCGCCCGGCTCCCCACGCCGACAGCAGACCCAGTGCAGCTCACCAAAGCAGCACACAGCATCCTGCCGAAGCTCGAGGAGGGCATCCGCTACGCGAAAGCCGGAATCATGCTCACCGATCTACGCAAAACCGACGAACACCAGACTCTCGACATGTTCCGACACGCCCACGAGGAGTCACGGATCGCTGAGCTCCTGGACAGGGTGCAGCGCAAGACGGGTCGGGAGGTCGTGGGGCTTGGCTATGCCGGCATTCGGCCCGGGCCCAGTTGGCAGATGAAGCGTGCGATGCTGACCCGTCGTGCGACGACTCATTGGGACGAGCTCGCGATCGTGCGCGCCTGAGAGGGTAGGCGCTGTCGCCGGTGCCGCGGCGCGCTACCCGCGCACCGGCGTGGGCCTGAGCAGTTCATAGGCATCGTCGGGGCCGGTGACGATCTGCGCCTCGCACTCTCGGATGAGGCGGTGGCATCCGGACGATGCTGGGCTGCTGATCGGGCCAGGCACGGCTCCGAGGCCGCGGCCGAGGATCGCGGCGTGGTTGGCCGTGGTGAGGGATCCAGAGCGCCAGCCTGCTTCCACGACGACCGTGGCAGCGGCCGTGGCGGCGACGAGGCGATTGCGACTGAGGAAGCGGTGTCGAGTCGGAGCGGATCCGGGCGGGATCTCGCTGATGACGGCACAGCCGGCGTGCGTAGCAATCCGGTCGATCAGGTCTCTGTTGCCGGCCGGGTAGGCGCGGTCGACGCCATTGGCCAGCCAGGCGATCGTGTGGCCGTCGTTCCAGAGCGCTGCCCTGTGGGCGGTGGCGTCGATGCCGTAGGCGGCGCCGCTGACGATGGTGATCCCGCGCCCGACGAGGTCGGTGGTTAGTTCTCGAGTGACCTGGTCTCCGTAGTTGGTTGCGGCGCGCGCGCCAACGAGAGCGATCTTGCTGCTGAGGGGAGTGACCGCGGCGCCCAGGTCACCTCGAACCCAGAGCACATGGGGCGCGAGGATCCCGAGATCGGCGACGCCGGGCACAGCGTCGGGGTCGAGCATCTGAATGCCGTGACGCTGTGCCTCCCGGAGTGCGAAGTCGAGCGTGCGGCTGTTCATCCGCGGTAGCCATCGCTGTACGGCTGTCGCAGCCTCCTCCTGGGTTGAGGCGGCGTCGGCGTCCATGATCGCTGTAATGCATGCCGCAGGGTTCTCGAGCGCGGTGAGAGCTTCGGCGTATCCGATGGCCGCCACGAGACCGCCGGCGACCGTGTCGCCGGGCTCGGTGAGGACGGACCAGGCTGCTCGCGCCTCGAGGTTGACGTTGGTGGGGGTGCTCACGGGGATCTCCTGTCGTGGGATTGTTGGTAGGTGGTGGCGGGGGAGAGGTCACCCCGCCATCACCGGGTCAGTTGCGCAGGTCGGCCCAGTCGCGGCCATGGATGCCGTCGAACAGGTCGGACACGGGGCCGGTACCGGCACCGACGAGGATGTCGTGGCGCTCGGCGTAGTAGTCGGTGACTCTGTCGGTTGCGGTTGCGGTCGCAGTTGCCATGGTTTGCGCTCCTTTGTATCTCTGACAGTTACATACTAACGCACACCTCAGACATGGACCATGGACGACGATGCGACGGACCCGACTTGGCCGGTGTCAGCTGACGGTCCTGAGTTCGGCGGAGTGCTCGAGTGACGCAAGGCGTCTTGTCCATCCACCGATGACATGGGCTGGTGTGGCCCATGTGTCGAAGTGCTCAAGAGTGAGGGAGTTGCGCCGATTGATCAACGCCGGCACGTCCAGCAGTGACAACTGGAGATAGCTCATGTGGACGGCAGTGAGGCTGAGATCGTCGGCGGTGACGTGGACGCTCTCGCGATAGTCGAGACCGCGACGAGCGAGAGCTTGAGTCATCGCGATGACCATGGCTCCCGCCCCGCAGGCTGGCTCATAGATCGTCAGAAACGGCCGGGGTGGGACCCGAGTGGAGGTGCCAGTGAGCTGCATTTCGGCGATGAGCTGCGCCACGTTGTACGGGGTGAAGAACTGTCCGCGATCGCGGTCAGCGATGCCGAGCTGCATGTATGTCTCCCCGAGCACGTCGCGTGGGTTCTGGGTCACCTC
Organism: Microbacterium sp. NPDC055910; assembly: GCF_042271185.1. Classification (NCBI taxonomy): domain Bacteria; kingdom Bacillati; phylum Actinomycetota; class Actinomycetes; order Micrococcales; family Microbacteriaceae; genus Microbacterium; species Microbacterium sp. NPDC055910. The sequence goes on along the minus strand of NZ_JBHJZS010000007.1, from coordinate 1,357 downwards.
GATGGCCACCAGGGCCAGTGCTTCCGCGAAGCGGTCCATCTGCGCGGCGCTGTACTGAGATCGGATGCGCTCGTACGACTCCTCCCGCTCTCGGAAGCCGTGAGAGTCGACGCGGTTGCGGATGGCGATGGCGCTTGCCTCGCAGAAGTCCGTGAATACCGTGCGCAGGTCGCGAGATCCGGCGTTGGCTTTGAGTGTCCTCACGATGGGTGTCATCATTGCTGCTCCTCTCGGCTCGTCGAGGATCAGCGGGAAACCGCAAAGCTGAAGTCCGGGAGGTGACCGGCGGCGACGAATGTGCCGACGATCTGCGACAGGCCGTGCTCGGGGTCGATCGCCAGCGCGCGGAGTGAGTAGGCATCGGCGTGAGTCGAGCGCCCCAGTGCCCAGGAGAGCCACGCAGCGACCGCCAGAGGGCCGACCTGCTCACTTTCGGGTGCGAGTGCGGCGAGGTGGCGGCACGCCGTCAGAGCGGCGGACAGGCGGTCCGCGTCGGGGCGCGGTCCCTCGCCCCACATGACCATCGCCAGGTGCTTCGGGTAATCGACGCCGTTCTCCCAGGCGATCTGCGCGTCCAGCGCGCTCTCACCGGCTGCGAAACCGTGCGCCCACTGCACCACGGCCACGTCGCGCAGCGAGGGCCGGTTCAGCAGGGTGATCATCGTCGCGGCTGACTGCGCCTTGAGGTCCGATCCATCCCACGACAGCGACTGCTCGAACAGGTCGAGCGGGTCAACGTCCAGCATTGCCAGACGGATGCCGAGGTCACCGGGGAGAGCCTCGGCGACCTCCCGTGCGAGAGCCTCGTCGGCCTCCGGCAGAACCGCCCCGGCGTGCTGATCGGCTGCGGTGACCATCGCTGCCAGGTGCTCGGGAACCTCGGGCATCGGGGACACCGCATCGTCGCCGATGAGGCCCCACCCGGCGCCGGTCACGTAGAACCGCTCGATCATGCTCAGCCCGCACTCGTCGGCGGTCTGGGTGATCGCCTCAGCGACCGCCTCGGCCTCGGCGCGCTCGCCGTAGACGATGACCGCCAGGCCCGTCGCGTTCTCGACCCTGCAGACCAGGCCAGCGGCCACGGTCGCGAGGTGCACGGCGTTCTCGACGCTCGGCAGATCGAAGCGCATCGCGCCGATCGTGCGGGGACCGTCGAACGGGATAACGACGACTGAGTCAGTTGGCTGGTAGCCGAGCATCGGGGGCACGGCAGCGAGGAAGTCGCCGGGCTGAGTGGCCTTGTGGAGGGTGGGGAGTGGAGTGGTCATGGTGTGTCCCTTCCTGGGGTTTGTATCTCTGACAGTTACAGACTACGAGGGGGGTCAGACATTGGGGACCATGGGCGGCTGGTTGGGGT